>DASUHU010000192.1:0-3739 GCA_036273395.1 Candidatus Limnocylindrales bacterium | reverse complement strand
ACCTGCCGGAACCGGCCGGGACGATCGCACCGCTCGGCGTCTCGGTGTTCTTCGGGCTGGCGATGGTCGGGCTCACCGTCGCCAAGCGGCACGACCTGCTCGCCGCGGCCGAGTCGATGGGCATCCTGCGACGGCCGGCCGGCGACGGATCGGAGGCGGGCGGCGGCGGCGCCCGCGTGCTCGTCGACACGAGCGCGATCATCGACGGCCGGATCGCGGACATCGCCGAATCGGGCTTCCTCATCGGCACGCTCGTCGTGCCCCGGTTCGTCCTCGACGAGGTCCAGCGCCTGGCCGACAGCCCGGACAACCTCCGGCGCACCCGCGGGCGGCGAGGCCTCGAGATCCTCGGCCGGATGCGGAAGGGCGGGCTCGTGTCGGTCGAGGTGACCGACGAGGACGCTCCCGGCGTGGCCGAGGTCGACTCGAAGCTCGTCGAGCTCGCGAAGCGCGATGGCCGGCCGATCCTGACGAACGACCTGAACCTCAACCGGATCGCCGACCTCCAGGGCGTCCGGGTCATGAACGTGAACTCGCTGGCGAATGCCGTGAAGCCGGCGCTCCTGCCGGGCGAGGAGCTCCACGTGAAGGTCATCCAGCCGGGCAAGGATCCCGGTCAGGGCGTTGGCTACCTCGACGACGGGACGATGGTGGTCGTGGAAGGCGGCGCGAAGTCGATCGACAGCGAGCTCGACGTCACCGTCACGCGCGTGCTCCAGACGGTGGCCGGTCGGATGATCTTCGCGCAGCAGCGACATGGCTGAGTCCGGAGCCCGGTCGGGCGCGTCCGCGCGCATTGGCATCGGGCGGGACCGGCACCCGTTCGGGCCCGGCACGCCGCTGCTGCTCGGGGGCGTGGCGATCGAGGGCGCGCCGCGGCTCCACGGCCACTCCGACGGTGACGTCCTGCTCCACGCCGTCGCGGACGCGCTCCTCGGCGCCGCCGCGCTCGGGGATCTGGGACGGCTCGCGCCGGCCGATGCCCGGACCCCGAAGGGCGTCGCGAGCGAAGCCCTCGTCCTGGCGGCGATCGGGAGCATCCGGCGGGCCGGCTGGGAGCCCGCGGCGATCGACGCCACGATCGCCGGTTTGAGGCCGCGACTTGGCGACCACCTCGACGCGATGCGCGCTCGGATCGCCGAGATCCTCGGATTGCCGTTGGACGCGGTCTCGGTCAAGGCCTCGACGGGCAACCTCCAGGGCCCGGAAGGGGAGGGGAGGGCGCTCGCGGCCGAGGTCGTTGCGACCCTGACCGCGGGCGCATCGATGAGGACGGCGCGTCCGTGACCGCACGGCTGCTCGATACGCTCTCCGGCGAGCGCCACGAGCTCGTCCCGCTCGAGCCCGGACACGTCCGGATCTACAGTTGCGGCCCGACCGTCTACGGGCCCGCGCACGTCGGGAACTTCCGATCCTTCCTGTTCGCGGACGTGCTCGTGCGGCATCTCCGTCACACCGGCCTCCGGGTGACGTGGGTCATGAACATCACCGACGTCGACGACAAGATCATCCGCGGGGCGGCAGCCGATGGCGTCTCGATCGCCGAGCTGGCCGATCGCTGGCTCGTCCGGTTCCGCATCGATGCCGAAGCGCTCCGGATGTCGGAGCCGGACGCGCTGCCGCGCGCGACCGCCCACATTCCCGAGATGGTCGACCTCATCCACCAGCTCGTGACCGAGGGCCACGCCTACCGCACGGACGACGGCTCGATCTTCTTCCGGATCAGCTCGTGGCCCGCGTACGGCCGGCTCGCCAAGCTCGATCCCGAGCAGCTCCGGGTGGGGGAGCGGGTCGAAGCCGACGAGTACGGCAAGGACGACGTCCGCGACTTCGCGCTCTGGAAGGGCCCGAAGCCCGGCGAGCCGTCCTGGGACACCTCGATCGGTCCGGGCCGGCCGGGCTGGCACATCGAATGCTCGGCGATGAGCATGCGGCAGCTCGGCCCGTCGTTCGACATCCACACCGGTGGCGTCGACCTCGTGTTCCCGCACCACGAGGACGAGATCGCCCAGAGCGAGGCGGCCACGGGCCAGACGTTCGTTCGCACGTGGCTCCACTGCGCCCATCTCCGGCTCGGCGGCTCCAAGATGGCCAAGTCGAGCGGCAACATCAGCCGTGTCGCGGATCTGCTCGAGGGCGACGTCTCGCCGCGCGCGCTCCGTCTCGCGCTCATCTCGGTGCACTACCGCCAGGCGCTCGACTTCAGCGACGAGTCACTCGAAGCCGCTGGCGGGGCGATCGACCGGCTCGATGGCGCCCTCGCCGCGCTCGAGGCGTATCGCGAGGACCGGCCGGACGATCCGTCGCTGCCGGCGCTCCTCGGTGCAATGCGCGAGCGGTTCGACGCGGCGCTCGACGACGACCTGAACGTGTCCGCGGGCCTCGCCGCGCTCTTCGACCTCGTCCGCGAGGCAAACCGCCGGATCGCCGACCGATCGATCTCGACCGCCGACGCGGGCCGGATCGTCGCCGCGATCCGCGACGTCGACGAGGTCCTCGCGATCCTGCCGGATCCGGAGGCGACATCGCTTCCGGCCGGAGCGAGCGAGCTCCTCGACGCTCGCCGCTCGGCGCGCGAGCGGCGCGACTGGACGGAGTCCGATCGCCTGCGCGAGGAGCTGGCCCGGCTCGGGGTCGCCGTCGAGGACACGCGCGACGGCCAGCGCTGGCGAGTCGCGGAGCCGGTCGGATGAGCCCCCGCCCGCCGCGACGGCGAGATGAAGGCGGTCCGACGCCGGAGCGGGGTCGGGGCGGGCCGCGAGGTCGCGGGGAGTGGCGATCGCCGGATCGCCGGGAGCCGCCGCCGCGCCCCCGAGGCGAGGGACCGCCGCGGGACGGCCCTGACCGGTTCGCGCCCAACGCCGGAGGTAGTGAGCGGCGTGGAGGAGCGGGCCGTCGTGGCGCCGGATTTGGCGGCGCGGGCGCCGGTGGCGCGCGAACGGGCGGCGGATTCAAGCGTCCGTTCGGCAGCGGCGAGGGTGGCCGCGGTGGCGGCTTCCGCGGTAGTGGAGGATTCCGGGGGGGCCGTGCGGGTGGCCCCGGCGGTCATGCTGGGAGCCCCGGCGGTCATGCTGGGAGCCTCGGCGGCCATGGCGGGCCTCCGCCGTGGCCGACGCCGGCTCGAGAAACGCGACGCCCGGATGCCGAATCCTCTTCCGGCGGGGAACCGGGAGCAGCCGAGGAGCGCAACCCGCCGAGCGACGCGGAGCGCGGGGGTGGGCCCATCGGCCACCGGCCGCAGCGACCGCGGCCGCCGGCCTTCCAGGGCCCGCGCGACGGTGCCGCTCGCGGCCCGGGCCGCCGGCCGCCACCCGGGATCCGAGAGGGGCACGGCGTCCGCGGGGCTCTTCCGGGCCGGCCGCCGGGCCCCCCGTCGAGTCATCGGTCGCCGTTCGAGGGTCGCCCCCGAGCACGGGTCGCGCCACCCGTCGAGGCGCTCGCGGAGGGCGAGGAGCTCATCGCCGGGCGCCGGCCCGTCGAGGAGGCGTTCGCGGCCGGCCGGCACGCGCTCCGGTTGCTCGTCACGCCCCAGCGGCGGCCGGCCCTCGAGAAGCTCGTCCTCCACGCGACCACCCTCCGGATCCCGATCGTCGAGGTCGAGGGCGGGAGCCTGACGTCGCTCGCCGGGTTCGATGGCCACCAGGGCGTCGCCCTCGTGGTCGACGCCCGCCGATTCGCGTCGCTCGACGAGATCCTCGCCCGCGCCATCGAGCGCGCCGAGCCGCCCTTCGTGCTGGCC
>DASUHU010000191.1:0-2436 GCA_036273395.1 Candidatus Limnocylindrales bacterium | reverse complement strand
CCCGGACGGGTCGAGCCAGCCGTCGGTTGGCAGCCAGACCGCGCCGAGGACGCCGTCGAGCGTCATGAGCGGGAAGCGGTCCTGGGCCTCCTTCGCCGAGATGAGCTCGAGCGGCAGCCCGAACGTCTTCGCCCAGCCGGCCTGGCGCTGGAGCTCCTCGTAGCGCTCCGGGGTCGAGGCCAGCCGCAGCGACCCGACCTCGTGCCACGACACCTCGACCCCGGTCTCCGCGGCCAGCCGCCGGTACAGCGAGGCGCCGTACATCATCATCCTGGTCAGGGTCACGCTCGATCGGAGCTGCCCGACGAGGCCCGCCGAGTGGAATGTCGAACCCGAGGTGAGCTCCGCACGGTCGACGAGGAGGACGTCCTTCCAGCCGAGCTCGGTCAGATGGTAGGCGATCGAGGTCCCGCCCACGCCACCGCCGATGACCACCGCCCGCGCGTGCTCGACCAAGCCCTCGCCCTCGCTCCTTCGGCCCTCGACTCGCGGAGGGTAGCGGCTTGCGGCCGCCGATTCCGGTGGCGATAGTCCGCGGATGGGCGGGATCGAGGAGGTCGTCGCGCGGATGCCCGGCTGGGCCGGGCGCGAGATTCGGATCTCCCCGATCGCGGCCGGCTTGACGAACCGGAACTATCGGGTCGAGGTCGACGGCACGCCGCAGTTCGTCCGGATTCCGGGTCCGGCCACGGAGCTCCTGGCCGTCGATCGCGAGAACGAGGCATTTAACACCCGAGCGGCGGCGGAGGCGGGCGTCGGTCCCGAGGTGATCGCCGCGCTCACGGACCCGGCGGCACTCGTCCTGGCCTGGCTCCCGGGCCGGACGATGTCGAACGACGCGTTCCAGGCGGAGGGGCTGCCGGCTCGGATCGCCGAGTCGCTCCGGCGCCTCCATGCCGGCCCGCACTTCCGGGACGACTTCGACATGGTCCAGCTCGCGGAGCGCTACCTCCGCCTCGTCGACGAGCGCTCGATCCCGATCCCTGCCGGGTATCGCGAGCGGCTCGACCGCATTCCCCGGATCGAACGGGCCCTCGCCGCGCACCCGCTCCCGAAGGTCCCGTGCCACAACGACCTCCTCGCCGAGAACTACCTCGACGACGGCGACCGGCTGTGGATCGTCGACTACGAGTACAGCGGCAACAACGACCCGACGTTCGAGCTCGGCAACACGGCCCAGGAGCTGGAGCTCGACGAGCGCCGCGTGCGCGAGCTGTGCGCGGCGTACTTCGGCCCGGAGCGATTCGCGCGGGAGGGCCTTCGCCTGCTCGCGCGGATGCGGCTCCAGATGATCATGTCGGACGTCGGCTGGACGCTGTGGGCCGCGATCCAGGCCGTGATCTCGCCGATCGACTTCGACTTCACGGCCTGGTCCAACGACCGATGGGACCGGGCCTCGGCGATGCTCGATGGGCCCGACTTCGAGGGCTGGCTGCGGGACGCGGGCTCGGGCTCCTAGCCGCGCATCCTCGCGCCGGTCGGATCGACGAGGACGTCGGCGGCCACGCTCCCCGCAACCCGGTCCGCGAACACGTCGACCTCGAGCGGCGCGCCCTCGGCCACCTCGGCCGGCAGGTACACCGTCCCGACCGTCCGCCGGACGGTGTGGCCGAACGCGGCGCTCCGAAGCCGCCCCACCACCCCGCCCTCGAGGCGGACGGCCTCGCCACCGTAGACCGGCAGCCACTCGGCTCCGCCGAGGAGCACGGTTCGGAGCCGCCGACGCGGCTGCGTGTCGGGCGCGCCGGCCTCGAGGAGCGCGGATCGTCCGATGAACTCGCCCTTGCCGAGTCGCACGAACGCGCCGAGGCCCGCTTCGTACGGGGTCTCGCGCGGCGTGAGCTCGGCTCCGAAGTAGCGATAGCCCTTCTCGAGCCGCAGGGATTCGAGCGCGCGGTAGCCGATCGGCTCGAGCCCGTCGTCGGCGCCCGCGGCCACGAGCCGGTCCCAGGCCGGGACCGCCCACTCCGGAGCGACCGTGAGCTCCCAGCCCAGCTCTCCGGCGTAGCTCAGGCGCGTGGCGAGCACGGGCGCGGACCCGATCCGGATCCCGCGGGCCCGACGCAGGGGCAGGGCCCTGTCGTCGACCGCGTCGTCCGTGGCGCGCCCGAGGACATCTCTGGCCCGGGGGCCCCACAGCCCGAGGACCGCCCAGCGCTCGGTCACGTCCGCGATCTCCACATCGCCCGCCGAGCCGGCGTTGTCCGAGGCCGCGGACCGCAGCCAGCCGAGGTCCGCGGCGAGGTAGCCGGCACCGGTGAGGACGCGGAATCGGTCGGGCGCCAGCCGGGTCACGGTGACATCCGCGACGATCCCGCCCCATCGATCCAGCCACTGGGTATAGACCGCCGATCCGACCGGACGATCGATGTCGTTCACCGCGACCCGTTGGAGCAGCACCAGCGCGCCCGCCCCCGAGACCTCGATCTTGCCGAA
>DASUHU010000190.1:0-2709 GCA_036273395.1 Candidatus Limnocylindrales bacterium | reverse complement strand
AGCCGGCGGCCGCGGCCGAGCCCGAGGCGGCAGTCGCCGTCGAGCCGGGGGCGGAACTCGAGACCGAGGCGGACGCGGCAGTCGCTGCCGAGCCGGAGGCGGCCGTCACTGCCGAGCCGGAGGCGGAACTCGAGACCGAGGCAGAACTCGACACGCAGGCGATTGCCGAACTCGAGCCCTGGTCCGACCTCGAACCCGAGGCGATCGCCGAGCCCGAATCCGAGGCCGAGCTCGAACCCGAACTCGAGGCGGCTGCCGAGCCCGAGGCAGAAGTCGACACGGCCGCGGCCCCCGCGGCGGCAGTCGCTGCCGAGCCCGAAGCCGACCTCGAACCCGAGGCGGCTGCCGAGCCCGAATCCGAGGCCGAGCTCGAAACCGAACCCGAGGCGGTTGCCGAACCGCAGACAACGGTCCGCCGCAATGCCTCGGGGCAGCCCGCGACACCCTTCCCGGGTTTCCAGCCCGGCCGCAGTCTCGACGACGAGATCGCAGCCTACGAGCTCCGCGTTGCGGCGCTCGTCGACCTCCCGCCCGAGCGACCGGTCGTGCCTGTCACCTTCGGGAACCGACGTGCCGCCGACGAGCTCGCTGCGCGGCTCGAGGCCGCCGCGGATGAGCTGCCCGCATCGCCGACGGTGCCGGAGCCGGCCGCTCTCCCGCCGGCCGCTCTCGCGCCGGCCGCTCTCGCGCCGGCCGCTCTCCCGCCGGCCGCCGAGCTTGGCGACACCGAGGCGCCTGCCCCACCGTCGGCCGAGCCGCTCGCCGAGGAGTCCGGAGCCGAGCCCGCTGTCGACGAGCGCCCAGCCGGAGCGCGCGCCGACGCGTCCGCTGCAGAGGCTCGCGCCGAGGCGCCCGCACCGATTGCCGCTCTCGAAACCCCGGTCGCGGCTGTGGCTGCTCCCGGACCGACCGACACCGCACCTGCCGACGCCCCGCCGGCCGACGCCCCGCCGGTGATGGCCTTCGATCCGTTCACGCCTGGCCCGGCGATGCATGCCGGCGCTCCGGTCGCCTCATTGCGATCGGACACGAGCACCGTGCCGACGCCCATCACCCATGCTCCCGGAGCAGCCGGGTCCTGCCGAAAGTGCGGCCTGTCCATCTCGGCGAGCGCCAGGTTCTGCCGCCGCTGCGGGACGCGCCAGGACACCGCGTAGCCGTCCGCCAGGACGCCGCGTAGCCGTCCGCCACGACATTCCTGTCATCGAGTCACCGGGCGACTCCAAGACAGGCCGCGCGGTGAGGTCAACGGCCAGAACATCCCTGCGCGAACGTGCACCGGGTTGTATTCGGGCCCTGGCGGGTCGCTCCAGGCATGATCTCGCGACAGTGAGTCGCGCCAGGACTAACTGGCAGATCCGGGCGGCGTGGCGGCAGATCCCGGCGGCGTGACGGCAGATCCCGGCGGCGGCCCGACAGGAGATCCCGGCGGCGTGACGGCGGATCCCGGCGGCGTGACGGCAGATTCCGGCGGCGTGCCGGCAGATCCCGGCGGCGGCCCGACAGGAGATCCCGGCGGCGCGGGCGAGGCTGCAGCCAGCCGGCGCGAATCTCGCTCGCCCACCCAGGCCGCGCCGAGCAGGATCGCCTGGAACGTGAGGCCCAGCCAGGCCAGCGCGGCGAACACCGCCGCGAGCGTGCCAAGGAGCGCGGCGGCGCCGATGAACCGCGGCGCCAGGAACGCGAACGCCTGGGCGAGCACGGTGACGAGGACCCCGTCGGCGAGGGCCGGCAGGAGAACCGCTCGCCAGGCCGGTGACGGCGTCGGGAGGACGCGGTAGACGATCGCGAGCACGGCGACGATCGCGAGGCCCGGGATGGCCGCGAGAGCCAGGTGGACGGCCGATCCGACGACGACGAGGTTGCCATGGGCCTCGGCAGCGTCGAGGAACGACGCCGCGCCCCCGAGCGCAGCGGCTCCGAGGATCGCCACGGGCAGGAGCACCGCCACCGCGAGCGCGATGACGTTCCGGACGATGAGGTTCCGCTCATGGGTCCGGCCCATGACCCGGGAGATCGCGTCGCCGAACGACACGACGAACCGGCTCGCGCTCCAGGCGAGGGTCACCGCGCCGATGACCCCGAACGCCGCCGCAGATTGATCGGCTGCGGCGAGGACGCTGTCCATGAGCTCGCGCAGCGGTGGCAGGACACTCGCCACGACCTGGACGACGTCGGTCCGACGCGCCGGATCGGAGACGACGAGGCCGGTGATCCCGACCGCCAGGAGGACCGCCGGGACGATCGCGAACAGTGCCTGGAAGGCCAGTCCGTCGGCGATGAGGCCGCCATCGGCAGCGCCATACCGGGTCAGCACGCGGCGGACGGCGACGACGGCCGGCAGGGCGAGGATCCGGATCGCGATGGCCTCGAGACGCCCACGGAGCGTCCGGCCTCGCGGATCGTCGCTCAGTCGCGGAGCTCCTCGAAGAGTCGTGGCTGGAGGTCCGATGCGTGCACTCGTCGAGGGGCGGTCACGAGGGCCTTCACCTCGCCCCGGCGCACGAACCGCCGGCCACCGAGCTTGATGCTCTGGAGCTTCCCCTCGCGGGCCCACGCGCCGATCGTCGACGGGCGGAACCGGACGTTCGCGGCCGCGAGGATCTCGGCGGCCTCGCCGAGGCTGATCCAGTCGCCCGAGCCGCCGGCCACGTCAGTCGCCCTTCGAGCCGCTCGAACCGGATGACGAGCGCCCGCTCGTCGAGCTGC
>DASUHU010000189.1:0-4869 GCA_036273395.1 Candidatus Limnocylindrales bacterium | reverse complement strand
CAAGCGAGTAGGACCGGTTGACGTTCGCGCTGGCGAGGTCGTCCACGCCGCCATGCTAGGGCGCGGGAGGCCGGGCGGAGCGTCTCAGTGCCCAGCGAGACCGCGGAGATGGCGCCCCCGGACGGACTCGAACCGCCGACGCAGGCCTTAGGACGGCCTCGCTCTGTCCACTGAGCTACGGGGGCGTGCCGGGCCATCGTACCCGAGCATCGCCGGCTGGCAGCCTCGCTCAGCGTCCACCACGCTCGCTCCGCGGCCGCCACGCTCGCTCGGCGGCTGCCACCATCGATCGGCGGTAGCATCGGCGCGTGACCCCTCCCCTCCCCGATCTGGTCCTGTATGAGCGCCCGGGCTGCCATCTCTGCGAGGCAGCCCTGGCCTCGATCCAGAGCGCGCTCGAGGATCGAGCAGCCCGCGGCCTGCCGAACCCGAGGCTCGTCGAGGTGAACATCGAGACCGACGACGAGCTCCACCAGCGATACCTCGAGCGCATCCCGGTGCTCGAGCTCGGTGACCGACGCCTCGAGCTGCTCGTCACGGCCTCGAAGGTCAGGCGGCTGCTCGCGGATGCGCTCGACCCGATGACGGTCTGATCGAGGCTCGAGTCACGAACGCTCCTCGGCCATGACCATCGCCGTCGCGATCGGCGCGGGACTCCTCAGCTTCCTGTCGCCCTGCGTCCTGCCGCTCGTGCCGGCGTATCTCGGCCAGCTGACCGCGGTCGCGGTCATCGGCCGGGAGGGGACACCCGGCGCGGGGCCTTCGGCCATCTCACGCTGGACGGCGATGCGCCACGCGCTGGCGTACGTCCTCGGCTTCGGGCTGGTGTTCACGGTGCTCGGGCTGACGGCGACCTTCGCCCTCGGCCCGCTCGTCGACTACCTGCCGGTGTTTCGAGAGATCGGCGGGGTGCTCCTCGTGCTCCTTGGCCTGAATCTCGCCGGAGTGCTCAGGATCCCCGCCGTGGAGCGGACGATCCGGCCGTTCGAGGCCGGCGCGGCCGGCTCGTTGGCGACCTCGACCGGGACCATCGCGCTCAGCGCGCCCGGGACCGGCGGTCCCGGTGGGACCTCGCTCGCTGACCGGCTCGGTGGCCGGATCGTTGGGACCCGCGGCGGATGGCTCGCCTCGCTCGGGCTCGGCGCGATCTTCGCGGTTGGCTGGACCCCCTGCATCGGCCCGATCCTCGGCAGCATCCTCGGGATCGCGGCGTCGAGCAGCCAGAAGGCCGAGGGAGCGATCCTCCTGATTGCCTACACCGCCGGCCTGGGCCTCCCGTTCCTGGCGCTCGCCGCGGTCTACGACCGAGCGCCGGCGATCCTGCAGCCGCTCATCCGCCACGGCCGCATCGTGTCGATCATCGGTGGCCTGCTCGTCATCGCGATCGGCATCGCGATGATCTTCGACTGGCTCGCGCTGCTGCCCCAGTTCGTGCCGTTCAACAGCTCGATCTGAGTTGAGCGCGATCTGACTTTGAGCGCGATTTGAGCATGGCCGAGTCCGATCCCCACCCAGGCGCACCCGAGCCCCGAGCCGACCAGCTGCCGGCCCGCAGCGTCGCCCCGGCACCAATGCCACGCCTCGGGGTCGGCCCGTTCAGCCTTCGTCAGGTCACGATCGCGATCAGCGTCGTCGTCGTCGCGGCTCTCGCCCTGACCCTCGCGACCCGGCCCCTCGGAACCGTGCCGAACGGCCTCGCGAACCCGCTGCCGAGCGCGTACATCATCTCGTCGCCCGGTCCCGGGCTCGACATCGGTCGGGCGGCGCCCGAGCTCGCCGGCACGGACTCGAGCGGCAACGCGGTCGGCCTGACCGATCTCGCCGGCAACCCGATCCACCTCGCCGACCTTCGGGGCAAGGTCGTGTGGCTGAACTTCTGGACGTCGTGGTGCCCGCCCTGCCAGGCCGAGACGCCGATCCTCCGGGCGATGGACGAGGCCTATCGGGCCGATGGGCTCGCGCTCGTCGGGATCCAGGGTCAGCAGACGGTGGCGGACGGGCAGCAGTACGCCGCCACGTACGACCTCCACTACACCATCGGCGCGGATGTCAGCGGCGCGGTCTTCCGGACCTACAAGGTCTACGCGCTGCCGACGCAGATCTTCATCGACCGGCAGGGCATCATCCGGGAGGTCGTGAACGGGCCGCTCGACCAGCAGACAGCGACGGCAATCGTCACCGACCTGCTCGGGATCAGCCCCTCCGCGGCGCCATCCGGGGGACCATCCGCCTCGCCGCCGCCGGCCCCGTGATCCTCGGGCACCGCCGAGGCGGCTCAGACCGGCTCGAACCGGTAGCGATCGCGATCCGGGACGAGGCTGCCAACGGGCGTGACGGGCTCGTGGCTGAGCGCGACGAGCCAGTGCTCCCCGGCGGCGAGGGCGAACAGCTCGCCCTTGACCTCGACCGAGTCGAGCGGGAAGTCATCGAAGCTCGTCACCCACCGGGGATTCGCGCTCCAGGGCCGCATCCCGAGATCGCCGAAGAATGCGAGCGTGCGGGCAGCATCACCGCTGCCTTGGACGACGATCGCCTGGTGGCCGTGGCTGTGGCCGCCGGTCCTCCGGACGCTCACCCCGGGCAGCAGCTCGACCTCGCCATCGACCCAGCCCGCCTCGCCCCACTCCCGAACGAGGCGAATCTCGGGCTGGTCGTACGACGCGACGATGCGGGCGTTGTCGTCGAGGGCGATCTCCCACTCCGCCCGCTGGGCCACGATCCTGGCACGCGGAAAGGCCCTCGAGCCGTCGGCCAGGAGCAGCCCGCCGGCGTGATCGAAGTGGAGGTGGCTCATCACGACGACGTCGACGCTCCCGGGTTCAAAGCCCGCGGCGCGCATCGCCGGGACGATGGGCTTGCCCTCGTAGGCGCGCATGTCACGGACCTTGTCCGTCACCCGCTCGCCGATGCCCGTCTCGATCAGCACCCGGCCGGCCGGCGTCTCCACGAGCAGGCAGTTCAGCGCCTGGAGCAGGCGATGGCCGGCGTCGATCTCATCGGTGACCAGGCGGTCCCAGAGCAGCCGCGGCACGGGTCCGAACAGTGCCCCGGCATCGGAGCGAAAGGTGCCTGCCTGGATCAGGGCGACGCGCGTGCCGCCACCGAGGTCGGCCGACCAGTCCACCGCGTCGTTGAGGCCCATCAGTCGACCCGACGTCGGGTCAGCGGCGTGCCTTCGTCTCGGCAGCGGAGCCGGTTGCCTGGCTCGCGCCATTGCCGCTCGCGCCGGTGCCGTTCGTACCACCGAAGTCGCGGTGGTAGGCCGAGGCGGTCGGCTCGGACTGGCCCTGGTACTTCGACCCGAGCTCGGGCGTGCCGTAGGGACGGTCGACCGGGCTCGACATCTTCTCGAACGTGATCTGGCCGATCTTCATCCCGAAGTACAGGGCGATCGGGAGGTTTGCGACGTTCGACAGCTCGAGCGTCAGGTTGCCCTTCCAGCCGGGATCGACGTAGCCCGCGGTCGAGTGGATCAGGAGGCCGATCCGGCCGAGGGAGCTGCGGCCCTCGAGCCGCGCGACGAGGTCCACCGGCAGCTCGACCCACTCGAGCGTCTGGCCCAGCACGAACTCTCCGGGATGGAGGATGAACGGCTGCTCGTCATCGACCGTCACGAGCTCGGTCAGGTCCGGTTGCGGTGCTCGGACGTCGATGAACGCGTAGCGGTTGTTGTGAAAGACCCGGAACCGGCGGTCGAGGTGGAGGTCGACCGACGACGGCTGGAGGTCCCTGGGTTCGTACGGCCGGACCACGATCTGGCCCGCCTCGATGGCGGCCCGGATGTCGCGGTCGGAGAGCACGCTCATGCGCCGCCGATTGTCACACGTCGGCCCGTCGGCCCGCGCGACGCTCGACCCCTGGGCCGCGCCGCTCGGCCCCTGGGCCGCGCCGCTCGATGAATCGAATGCCATCTGCGCGGACGTCCACCCACACGAGCGTCGGACCCGGCCAGGCGCGACCGTTCCGCAGCGCGGCCAGCGCGTCGGCAGGGTGGCCGGGATACGCCGCCTCGAGCTGGTGCACAAATTCGCGTCCGATCGTTCGAGTGGCTCGCGTGGAGCGCACGATCAGCAGCCGCGATATGCCGCCGATCTGCCCCAGCCCGTCGTAGGCATCCCAGGAGGGCAGGCTCGCAGCCTTCTCGCCGCTCCAGCGGATCAGCTGCTCGATCCGTGCGAGCGAGGACTGAACCTCGGTGGCGACGAGCAGTCGGGCCGCGGCATGATGCAGGACGAGATCGATCCAGCCCCGAGCCGGCTTCCGAGTCGCCACCTCGATGTGGGGCTGCCACTGGGGCGCCAACGACGAGACCAGGGCTTCGACGATCCGGGCCTGGTGGCGGTCGCGGATCGCCGGCCCGGTGTTCGGGTAGAGGTGCGCCGCGAGGTCTGCGCCGAGGGCTCGCGCGAGTCGCGCATAGGTCTCGAGCGACGGCCGCACCTCGCCGTCTTCGACCCTGCCCAGGAATGCCCGATCGAGGCCCGCCGCGGCGGCGAGCGCGGCTCGGGTCAGCCCGGCATCTTCGCGGAGCCGCCGGCCGTCCTCACTGAGGGTTCGAGCAACCCGATCGGCGATGCGCCGCGCCTGAGCGCGCTCGCGAAGAGTGGCCACGGCGCGTATTGCACCGCGGGCCGATCATCTGGGGCTCATCCGTCGATGAGCCAACCCTTCGACGGCGGCGGTCCCTCCCTCCCTCGCTGCTCGCCAAGCAACGCCCGGAAGGGGCCCGCAACCCTTGCGGTCTGCAGGACAGCTCGAGAACGTCGAACGCTGGTCCCGGCGGTTCCCTTGCGGCCGATCGCAGCCTCTGAGGCTGCATCCGAAGCGAGCGCCGCGTCCCTGGTGTCTCGCGGACAGCGGGCCGCGGCT
>DASUHU010000188.1:0-3056 GCA_036273395.1 Candidatus Limnocylindrales bacterium | reverse complement strand
AGGTGGCGAGCGCGATCTGCGCGACGGGCGTCGACTTCGTCGGGCAATGCACGCCGACGGCGATCGTGGATCTGCCCAGCGGAGCGCTCCTCCGGACGATGGACCTCGGCGGGCGTCAGCCGGTGCGGTTCACGAGCGCGTGGATCCTCGCTGGAGACATCGCCGGGGATGAGCTGCTCGACGCGCAGGGACGGCACCTCTGGTCGTCCTCGTCGCTCGGCGAGGGCGCGACCGTCTGGGCAAGCCAGGTGGCGCCGGACGGCCGCCTCGTTGTCGAGATCCGGAGCATCTCCGGTCGCGTCGAGCCGCGGCTGCTGGCGCTCGATCCATCTGCGGGCAGGCAGACCACGCTGTATCGCCCGCCGAGCACGACCGAGTGGCATGTCTGGCCGGACCTCTCTACGAGCACCCTCGTGGCGATCGGCCGCGACGCCTTCCAGGCACCCTGCATGACCGAACCATGCGGCCCCGACGACCTCCGCGAGGCGGATGCCTCGACCTTCGACCTCGCCACCGGGCAGCTCGACGCGGGAGGGATCCACATCACGTTCGGCCCGTAGCCTCCAGGGACGCCGGACTCCCTCAGATCCAGCGACGCCACCTCGCGAACAGGACGATCACGGCCTCGAGCGTGACGATGCCGATGACGATCGCCCAGAACGGCCACCCGGCCTTGTCCGGCAGGGGCGTCGTTACGTTCATCCCGAGGAAGCCGGCGACGATCGTCGCCGGGAGCGCGAGCACCGTGGCCACGGTCAGGATCCGCATGACGTCGTTCGTCCGCTGGGCGGTCCGGGTCATGAGCACCTCGAACGACCCGAGCACGAGGTCGCGGGTCTCCTCGACCGACGAGAGCGCGGTCTCGAACCGCGCCGAGACGGTCTGGAGGCTGTCGGGATCGGCGGCGGCGGCGGCGTGCGCGAACTCCCGCCTGCCCAGGATCGCGAACAGCTCGCGATGGCGGGCCAGGAGGCGCCGCAGCCGCCCGACGCGGCGTCGGACGTCGATGAGCTCGCCGAACAGGTCGTCGAAACGCTCCCGCCCGAGGGCCTTGGCATCGATCAAATCGACCTCGTCCTCGATGCCGTCGACCGCCGCGAGGTAGGAGGTCACGACGGCATCGAGCACGGAGGCCACGAACTCTGGCGCATCGAGCTCGCCGATCGTGGCGTCGGCGGCGATCCGCTCATCGATGGCTTCGAGCAGTGGCAGCGGCTCGGCATGGCGCGAGATGACGACGTTCGGGCCCCCGACGAGGTCGAGCCAGGTCACGTCCCGGCGCTGGGGATCCGGCGCGGCGACGAGCCGGACGTGGAAGTACCGGCCATGCAGGCCGACCTCGGGGCTCGCGCCGCTGCGCTCGTCGCGCTCGCCCGCGAGCGCCCGGTCGGTCGCGTCATCGAGCTCGAACCGCCGGCGGATCGCCGCGTGGTCGTCGGCGGACAGTGGTCCCTCGATGTCGAACCACACGAGCTGCCGCTCCGACGGCGTGAGCCGGAGCGCCTCCTCGAGCGTCAGCAGCGTGTCCGTCCGATCGGCGTCGAACAGCCGGATCCGAAGCGCCGAGTCGTCGCGCACACCCTCGGACGCGGTTGGCAGAAGTGGGTTCAGGCGTTGCTCCCCTGCTCGCCCGAGTGCTCCCCCGCTCCTCGGGCTGGCCCAGCCTCGGCCGCCCGCCCTCTCGCCGGCATCACGCCGCGGGAGTCCCGCGACTCGGCCGGTTCGCAAACACCCCGGAATCGAAGAGCCCGGGCCGTTCGGCCCGGGCTCCCTGGTTGCTTGGGCTTGCCTGATCGCAGCGAGCCGGTTCAGGCGAAGGCGGCGCGAGGACGGCAGGCGAGCGCACTTCGAGGTGCGCGAGCCGACGCCCGCAGCGCCAACGCCCGCCTGGGCCGGCGCAGCAAGATCAGAAGTCCATGTCGCCTGGGTGACCGTGGCCGCCCGCGGCCATCGGCTCCTTCTTCTCGGGGATGTCCGACACGAGCGTCTCGGTGGTCAGGACCATCGCGGCGATCGAGGCGGCGTTCTGGAGGGCGGACCGGGTCACCTTCGCGGCGTCCACGATGCCCTTGTCGAACATGTTCCCGTACTCGCCCTTGAGGGCGTCGAAGCCTTCGCCCTTCTTGAGGCCCTTGACCTTCTCGACCACGACCTCGCCGGGAGCGCCGGCGTTGTCGGCGATCTGGCGGGCCGGTGCCTCGAGGGCCTTGCGGACGATCTCGACGCCAACGGCCGCGTCACCGTCGAGCTTGACCTTGTCGAGGGCCGGAATCGACTGCAGGAGCGTGGTGCCGCCGCCTGCGACCATCCCCTCCTCGAGGCCCGCGCGGACCGTCGAGAGAGCGTCCTCGATGCGGTGCTTCTTCTCCTTGAGCTCGACCTCGGTCGCGGCCCCGACCTTGATGACGGCGACGCCACCGGCGAGCTTCGCGAGCCGCTCCTGGAGCTTCTCGCGGTCGTAGTCGGAGGTCGTGTCCTCGATCTGGGCCTTGATCTGGGTCATCCGCGCCTTGATCGCGTCCTGCGAGCCCTCGCCATCGACGACCGTCGTGTCGTCCTTGGTGGCGACGACGCGGCGGGCCTGGCCGAAGTCCTCGAACGTGACCGAGTCGAGCTTCCGCCCGATCTCTTCGCTGATGACGGTGCCGCCGGTCAGGATCGCGATGTCGCGGAGCATCTCCTTGCGGCGATCGCCGAAGCCCGGGGCCTTGACGGCCAGGACCTGGAGCGTGCCCTTGAGCTTGTTCACGACGAGCGTCGCCAGGGCCTCACCGTCGACGTCCTCGGCGATGATGAGGACCGGCTTGCCCTGCTGGACGGCCTTCTCGAGGGCCGGGAGCATGTCCTGGACGCTCGAGATCTTCTTGTCCGTGATGAGGATGACCGCGTTCTCGAGCACGGCCTCCATTCGGTCCGGGTTGGTCACGAAGTACGCCGAGATGTAGCCCCGGTCGAACTGCATGCCCTCGGTGTATTCCTTCTCGAGGCCCAGGCTCTGGCCCTCCTCGACGGTGATGACGCCGTCCTTGCCGACCTTGTCCATGACCTCGGCGATC
>DASUHU010000187.1:0-5190 GCA_036273395.1 Candidatus Limnocylindrales bacterium | reverse complement strand
CGAGTGCTGGACCGGCTCGCGACCGCGGCCCGCGGCCGCATCATCAACAGCGCCCTGCGGATGGCCGACCTCGAGGCGACGGGCACGGACTCGTCGCACTCGGAGGGGATCATCGATCTGCTGGCCCAGTCCGAGACGGCGGAGGTCGCGATCCTGTTCAAGGAACAGGACGCCGCGACGACGCGCGTCTCCGTCCGGACCAAGCCGGGCGGCGTCGACGCCACGGTCCTGACAGGCAGGTTCGGTGGTGGGGGCCACGCGCGAGCCGCCGGGGCGACGGTCGAGGCGCCTCTCCCGGAGGCGGAGCAGCGCGTCGTCGCGGAGGCGGAGCGGCTCGTCGCCGCCGTCCGCCGCTAGGCCCATGCCGCGCCGGCCCGACCCGCCGGGGACGGACGGGGTCCTCGTCATGGCGAAGCCGGTCGGCCCGACGTCCCACGACGTCGTCGCCCTCGCCCGCCGGCTGAGCGGCGTCCGCCGGATCGGCCACGGCGGGACCCTCGATCCGTTCGCCTCCGGCGTCCTGCCCCTCTTCCTCGGGTTCGCGACTCGCCTCGTGGAGTTCCACCTCGGCGACGAGAAGGCGTACCGCGCGACGGTGTGCTTCGGCGCCTCGTCCACGACCGACGACCTCGACGGCGAGCTGCAGCCCTTCGACGTGCCGTCGGGCGGCCCAGCGTCGGTCGGCCGCCAGGCGGTCGAGGCGACGCTCGCCCGGTTCCTCGGCCCCCAGGACCAGCGGCCGCCGGCCTACTCGGCGATCCAGGTCGGCGGGCGGCGGGCCTATGACCTGGCTCGGGCCGGGACGCCGCCCGACCTCGCCCTTCGCCGGATCGAGATCCGGGGCCTCGAGCTCGTCGAGTGGGACGATCGCGACCCGGAGCGGCCCATCGCCATCGTGGATGTCACCTGCTCCGCGGGAACCTATGTCCGAGCACTCGCTCGCGACCTCGGCGCGACCGTCGGCAGTGCCGCCTATCTCGGCGGTCTCGTTCGGACGCGGAGCGGGCCCTTCCGACTCGACGATGCGCTGACGCTCGATGACCTGCGAGCCGCCGCTGCCCGCAGCGAAGGCGTCGCGTCGCTGCTCCGGCCGGCCGACGCGGGCCTCGACGCGATCCCCCTCATCCGCCTCGATCCGGACGAGGTCGAGGACGCGCGAAAGGGCCGCTTCGTCCGACCGGCCCACGGCCTGGGCGACGCGCCCGAGGGCTCGCTCGTCCGGCTCGCGGGGCCCGATGGCCGGCTCGCCGGGATCGGGCGCCGCACGGGTCACCGGATCCTGCCAGACAAGATGTCGGCGGCCGCGCCGTGATCGTCGTCGAGGGGGTGGAGGCCCTCCGGCCGGAGCACGGCCGGCTGTTCGTGGTGATCGGCGTCTTCGACGGGCTCCACCTCGGGCACGCCTACCTCCTGGAGCACCTCGTCCGGGAAGCCCGCGGGCGGGATGCCCGGCCAGCGGTGATCACGTTCGACCACCATCCCGACGAGGTCATCACCGGCGCGGCGCCGCCACTCCTCGTCGATCCGGCGGAGCGGCTCGAACGGCTCGCCGGCTCCGGCGTCGAGGTCACCGTGGTCCACCACTTCGACCGGGCCACCCGCGAGACACCGTACGACGCCTTCGTCCGGCGGATCGCCGACCGAGTGGATCTCGCCGGCTTCCTCATGACGCCGGAGTCCGCGTTCGGGCTGGATCGCGGCGGAACCCCGGATCGGGTCGCGGCCCTCGGCCGCGAGCTGGGCTACGACGTCGCGGTGGTCCAGACGCTCGAGCTCGATGGCCAGCCGGTCCGGAGCACGGACATCCGGGCGTCGATCGCGCGCGGAGACCTGGCTCGGGCCGCGCGCCTGCTCGGCCGGCCCTATGCCGTCGTCGGCGAGGTCCGGCGCGGCGGGAGGATCGCGTTCCCGCTGCCGGTCGCGCTCCCCGCCACGGGGGCCTTCCAGGTGGTGTGCGACGCCGAACGCTTGCCGGCACGGGTGGACGGCGCGGGACTCATCGTGCCCCGGCTGGGACCGGCGCGCCGAAGGCGCGTCGTCTTCGAGGGAGAGGGGTCCGTCGGGTAGCTGGCGGCGGAGCCGGGATCGCGGCGCTCGGGATTCAGGCGCCGTCCGACCTCGGCTGATCATCGCGATCGCTCGCTCGGTCCATCGCCCGGCGGTACTCAGCCTGGCCGGCATTCTCGGCGAGATCCGTGACGGCCATCTCCGCGTCGGCATCCGCGAGATCGGCCTGGGCCACCTGCGCGACGATCCGAGCCGCCTGCGCCGTCTTGCTCGCGCTGAGCTCCGCCGCGGTCGCGGCATCGAGCGAGGCCTTGGCTGCCGCCGAGGTCGCCTCGGCCGCGGCGGCGGCCTCTTCGGCGGCAGCGGAGGCCATCTGGGTCGCGAGCCGGCCCCGGCGCGCGACGGCGGCGGCTCGTTCGGCCTCACGCCACTGGCCGAGCGCCTCGGGCACGGACAGGTCAGCTCGAAGCTGGCGCTTCGCGTCGGCAGTCGAGTCGGCCATGGGCCGCATTCTTCCGATGACCGGGCGGCTTGTCCATTGCACGGGCATATCGATCGGGTCGATTGCCCGATCAACCATCCGCTGCTACCATCCCCGGGTTCACAGAGGGACAAGTCACAACCCACTAATTTCGTGTCGGAGGACCGAGTGCCGCTGGCGGCCGAAGCGAAGCAGGAGATCATCACCGGGTACGCCATCAAGGATGGCGACACGGGCTCACCCGAAGTCCAGATCGCGCTTCTCACGAATCGCATCACCGGGCTGACGGCGCATCTCAACCGCTTCCCCAAGGATCATCACTCCCGCCGCGGCCTCCTCAAGCTCGTCGGCCAGCGCCGGCGCCTGCTCGCGTATCTCGTGGGCAAGGACGCCACGCGCTACCGCGCCGTCATCGGACGGCTCGGACTCCGCCGCTAGCCCCATCTCGGGCGAGCCGGCGACCGCCGGCCCGCTCGCGACCAATCGGGCAGCGCGGTCGGTCGACCCGCCGCGGGTCGTTCTCTCCTCCACGGACAGGAGGAATCACACCCCGTGTCACAGGTCTTCGAGACCGAGTTCGGTGGTCGAACCCTGACCATCGAGACCGGCAAGCTGGCAAGGCTTGCCGGCGGCTCCGTCACCGTCCGTTACGGCGACACCATGGTGCTTGGCACCGCGAATCGGTCCGATCCCCGGCCCGGCCTCGACTTCTTCCCGCTGACGGTCGACTTCGAGGAACGGATGTACGCCGCCGGCAAGATCCCGGGCGGGTTCATCAAGCGCGAGTCGCGACCATCGGAGAATGCGATCCTGGCTGCTCGCCAGACCGACCGGCCCATTCGGCCGCTCTTCCCCGAGGGCTACAAGGACGACATCCAGCTGGTCATCACGGTCCTTTCGACCGATCAGGAGAACAACCCTGACGTCCTCGGGACCGTTGCCGCGTCCGCGGCCCTGACGATCAGCGAGATTCCCTTCAATGGTCCCGTCGCGGCCGTTCGCGTCGGACGGATCGGCGGCGAGTTCGTCGTCAATCCGACCCACAGCCAGCTCGCGGAGTCCGAGCTCGACCTGATCGTGGCCGGAACCAGGACCGCGATCATGATGGTCGAGGCCGGGGCGAAGATCCTGCCCGAGGCCGTCATGGCCGAGGCCATCCTGTTCGGTCATCGCTCGCTGCAGCCCCTCATCGACCTGCAGGAGCAGCTTCGAGCCGCCGTCGGCAAGGCCAAGCGGCTGCCGTACATCGAACCGTCCATCGGGTCCGTCCTGGACTTCGCGTCGGACAGCGATGCCAAGCGCGAGCTCGTCGTCATCGACACCGAGACGACCGGCACCGATCCCAAGATGACCGACCTCGTCGAGATCGCCGCGGTCAAGATCAAGGGGACGAAGATCGTCGACCGCTGGTCGACGCTCGTGGACCCCGGGCGGCCGATCGTCGGCAACCAGATGCACGGCATCACCGACAAGGACGTCAAGGGCGCCCCGGGTCCGAAGGACGCGGCCGACCAGCTCCTGGCGTTCGTCGGCGACGCGCGGCTCGTCGGTCACAACATCGGCTTCGATCTCGGCTTCATCGAGGCCGCGAAGGGCGATGGCTTCCGCTTCGAGCCGGGCTCCTACCTCGACACCCTCGTCATCGCCCGCGAGGGCTACCCGGGCTCGGAGTCGTACAAGCTCCCCGACCTGGCCCGGTTCTTCGGGATCGAGCTTGGCCAGAGCCACCGGGCCCTGCCCGACGCCGAGGCGACGGCGAACCTGCTGCTGTGGTTCGCGAGCGACCTCCCCGGCCGGATCGCGACCCTGCGGACATCGATCGCCGACGCCGTCCGGGCCCAGCGCACCGGTGGCGATACGACCCGCCTGCTCGAGTCCGCTCGACGCGCCGCGGGCGTCTCGAAGGGCCTCTTCAACCTCGTCCAGAAGAAGACCGTCCGGCGGCTCGTCCTCGACGAGGGCCTGCGGATCGATGGCCGAGGCCTGAACGAGCTCCGGCCGATCTCCGTGGAGGTCGGGCTCGTCCCGCGAGCCCATGGCTCGGGCCTCTTCACCCGTGGCGAGACGCAGGCCCTGACGATCGCCACCCTCGGCGCCTCCTCGGACGTCCAGCGGCTCGACACGATCAGCCCCGAGACCGAGAAGCGCTACATCCACCACTACAACTTCCCGCCGTACAGCACCGGCGAGAACAAGCCGATGCGCGGCCCCAGCCGGCGTGACATCGGCCACGGCCACCTCGCCGAGCGGGCGCTCGTGCCCGTGCTGCCGAGCCAGGAGGAGTTCCCGTACGTCATCCGCCTCGTCAGCGAGTGCGTGACGTCGAACGGGTCGACCTCCATGGCCTCGACGTGCGGCTCGACGCTTGCCCTCATGGACGCGGGCGTGCCGATCAAGGCACCGGTCGCCGGCGCGGCGATGGGCCTGATCAGCGAGCCGGACGGCACGTTCGTGGTCCTGACCGACATCCTCGGCAAGGAGGATGCCATCGGCGACATGGACTTCAAGGTCACCGGCACGCGCGAAGGCGTCACCGCGCTCCAGATGGACATCAAGGTCCAGGGCATCAGCGAGGCGATCATCCGCGAAGGATTGGCGAAGGCCCGCGTCGCCCGGCTGGCGATCCTCGACAAGATGGCCGAGGTCCTGCCCGAGTCCCGCGAGACCATGAGCGACTTCGCGCCGCGGATCGTCTCGATCAA
>DASUHU010000186.1:0-3594 GCA_036273395.1 Candidatus Limnocylindrales bacterium | reverse complement strand
GGAGATCCCGATGGAGACCGAGGAGATGCCAACCGGGTCCGTGACGGTCACGGAGATCGTGCTCATGCCCCCGTCGCCGATGCACTGGTACTGCGAGCTGAGTCCGGTCATCGAGATCGGGGCGAGCGTCGGCTTCGGCGTCGGCGGCGCTGTAGGCGGCGCGGTGGGTGGGGGCGTCGGTGGGGCCGTCGGCTTCGCCGTGGGCGTGGGCTTCGGGGTCGGCGGTGGCGTCTGTCCCGGAGCCAGCGTGGGGGTTGGAAGCGGGCTCGCTGTCGGGCTGGCGGTTGGACCGGCGGTCGGCGAGGCGACCGCGGAGACAGCCGGCGTGGGCGCCGGGCTCGGCGCGGCGAGGGTGGCCAGAGGCGTCGCCGGTGCCGAGCAGTCGGCCACCGGCAGGGTGTCGCCCGATGACTGGAGGCTCACGGAGGTGGCAGGGGCCCACGCCCGGTCGAGGCCCGGGGCACCGATGTAGACCTGGAGCCACTGACCATCGCGCGACCGAGCGGTGACGAGCAGCGGCTGGCCGGTCGTGACCTGGCCGAGGACCGTCGAGCTGCCGGGGCACGAGACCAGGGCGAGGGTCGGGGCGGTCTCGTGACTGGTGCCGATCGGGACGATGCCCGTCCCGATGAGGGCGGTGCCTCCGACCGCTCCGGTGAGCGCCCCGGCGACGACGGCCTGGACGGCGGGCTGGCCGATCAGCGCGCCGAGGCGCCCGAGCAGCCCGATGGAGCCGATCGCCATCGCTCAGCCCTTCACGTAGCCGGAGTAGAAGAGGGCCGGCGAGCAGGCCGGCGGCGGGTTCGTCGGCGTGGTCGGGGCGGTGCAGCTGGGAATCAGGGCGAGGGTCTCGCCGGACTGGACGGCGATGGGCGTCACGAAGTGGAAGTCGAGGTCGCGGAAGTTGTCGAGCCGGAGGACGAGCAGCTGCGATGTCCCGGATGTCGAGGTCCGCTGGAGCGTCAGGTCGCCGCTCGCGCCGGTCGGGTTCGAGAAGACGAGGTCGGTCAGGTAGAGCGTGCCGCCGCTCGGTGTGACCGCGTTGTGGGTCGTGTCGAGGCGCCCGTCGACGGGCTGCTGCGCGCCGTTCGGCGGCGGCGTCACCGTCACGGCCGCGGATGGGCTCGGGTTTCCCGTGCCACCACCTCCGCCACCACCGCCTCCGGCGGCGACGGAGCCGGGCTTCGGGCTGAACCCGAAGTCCGCAAGGGTCTGGGCCGCGGTCGACTTGATCTGCGGCTGGAGGAGGAACACCCACAGCAGCGCGGCTCCGACGATGAGCGCGACGAGGGCCGCGATCGCCCGGAGGAACCAGCTGGGCAGGATCGATTCCTGGACGTAGCTGCCGTCGAGCAGGAGCGGGGCCGCGCCGGGCGCGTCGGGCTGGATCGAGAGCTGGAACGCGCGACTCTTCGGCGTCCCCCGCCAGAACGTCTTCGCCGGCCGCACGGCGACCTTGCCGAACGCGGCCACGCCGGGATCGGCCGCGAGCGTCGGGGGGTCGACGTCGAAGTGCACCAGCCGATCGGGATCGTGGCCGGCGACGGTTGCCCGGAGCGGCGTGTTGCCGCGGTTGTCGAGGGCCAGGTCGTGGTGGCCGGCGCGGCTCCCGTGCGAGGTCCGGGGGATGAGCTCCACCGACGGCGCGAGGAACGCGCCGACCTGGAGCGTGCCTTCCTCGACGGTGGACCCCGACGGGTCCTCGGTCGAATGGACCCTCACCCCGAAGCGGAGCTCGCCGGCAGGTGTGCCGGACGTCCGCGGCGGCCGGAAGGAGATCGTGGTCGTGCCCTCGGCCCCCGGGAACAGCGAGAGGCTCGGCGGGTCGGCGCTGGCCCAGGCCGCCGCGTCGCCGAGGACCTCGATCGTGAACTGGTCGACGACGCTGCCGGTGTTCCGGACGGTGAGCGCGACCGTCGCGGCGCTGCCGGGATCGACCGGGACCGTGGCCTGCTGGAGCTGGGCCGTCGCACCCATCGTCAGCCGCCCACGTTGAGCGTGCCCACGGAACTGACGTCACGGACGCCACTGCCGATGGAGCTGGCGACGAACGAGTAGGTCGAGCTGGCGTCGAGGGTGAGGGTCACGATGCCGACCGACTGGCCGTTGAGCGTGCCCGAGTCGCCCGTCGTCTGGAGGAGCCTGCCGTCCGTGCCCCACAGGAGCAGCGATGGGTCGCCGCCGGGCGGGGACTGGAAGACGACCTGGAACGTGTTCGGGGCGACGGCGTTGGCGTACAGGATCTGGAGCAGGCCGCTCGTCGATGGGCCCGTGCCGCCGAGCGCGCCGCCGACGTTGACGACGCCCACGACACCGTCGGGGCAGCCGCTCGGCCGCGGCTCGGTGGCGCAGTCGAGCGTCTCGGGCGCGATGAGCGAGACATCGGTCGCGATGCTGATCGGCGGGAAGTGGGGGACGGTCGGTGGCGGATCGCCGGCGGGCGGATCGGGCCCGATCGGGGTATCGCCCGGGGGCATGGGATCCAGGGTGGGGGAGCCGGCTGGCGACGGGCTCGAGCCCGGTGGCGGCGTGCTGCCGGGAGCCGACGAGGGATAGTCGCTCGGCGGCAGGATCGGGTGGTTGGCCGGCACGGAGCCGCCCGGGAAGGCCCAGGCGGAGTAGATCGAGCCGCCCCCGAAGTCGGTCGCGAAGTGCTCCAGCACCTCGGCCGGCCACCACTGGCCCTTGTAGCCCTGCCAGCTCGGGCCGAGGGGATCCATGACCCAGTAGGCCGCGGGGCCCGCGGGTCCCTGGGGTCGGAAGGCATCGATGTAGACCGCGTGGCTGCCGGTGAAGCCCTGCTCCTGGCGGAGGTCGTTCGGGAGATCGCCATACAGCCCGACCACGACCGCGCCGGCTCCGGCGTACAGGAGCGCGCGCAGCTGGAGCGCCGAGAGCGAGCCGTCGAAGAACCTGACGCCCCAGCCACGATTGACCGCGGTCTCGAGGTTCTCGAAGTTCGTGGCGCCGTCCTGGTCGTCCTGCAGGGCGCGGAGCTGGGAGCCGGTCGTGACGATCCCGAAGCCGAGGCGGGCGAGCATCGCCCCGGACGCCATCACGCAGTTGACGGACTGCAGCGGACCGCCGTCGAACTGGCTGATGTCGGGGACGCGCGGGGTCGAGCCGTTGAGCCAACCGGCTCCGACCGCGCCGACGGGTCCGCCCGGCGCCCCTGACGGGCCGGCGACGTGGAAGCTCGAGAGCTGGATCGTGGCCGTCGCGGGCAGCGGGCCGACCGGCGTCGAGGTGCCGGGCTGGAGCGCGAACGTGACGGGGCTGCCCTCGGCGTCGACGAGGTCGACCGGCGCGCCGGTGCCGGCCGTCGAGACGATCGCCGGCGGCGACGTGACGAGGGCGGTCGTGCCGGCCACGGCCGCGCCGACGACTGCGCTGAGCCCGAACCGGAGGAGCAGGCTGGCGTTCATGCCCGCGCCGTCATCGGGTGAAGCCCGAGTAGTAGAGCGAGGCCCCGCTGCAGCCTGTCGGGCAGACAAGGGCGAGCTTCTGGCTGCCCGTCACGACGATCGGGGTCACGAAGTGGAAGTCCAGGTCCCGGAAGTTCTCGAGTCGAAGCGCAAGCAGGATCTGGCCGGC
>DASUHU010000185.1:0-3116 GCA_036273395.1 Candidatus Limnocylindrales bacterium | reverse complement strand
ATTCCGGTGTTCATCGGCCGTGAGGCCTACTGGCAGCGCCGCTTCGCGGAGGAAGGGCTGCCGGTCATCGGCGACGACATCAAGAGCCAGGTTGGCGCGACGATCAGCCATCGCGTCCTGACCCGGCTGTTCATGGATCGCGGCGTCCGGCTCGATCGGACGTACCAGCTGAACTTCGGTGGCAACACCGACTTCCTCAACATGCTCGAGCGCGAGCGCCTCGAATCCAAGAAGATCAGCAAGACGAACGCGGTGACCTCGATGCTCGACTACGAGGTCAGCCCGGACGACGTCCATGTCGGCCCGAGCGACCACGTGCCGTGGCTCCTCGACCGGAAGTGGTGCTACATCCGGATGGAGGGCACGACCTACGGCGACGTGCCGCTCAACGCCGAGCTCAAGCTCGAGGTCTGGGACAGCCCCAACAGCGCCGGCGTGGTGACCGACGCGATCCGTTGCCTCAAGCTCGGGCTGGATCGAGGCCTCAAGGGCACGCTCGTCGCACCGTCGAGCTACTTCATGAAGAGCCCGCCGATGCAGATCCACGACGACATCGCGTTCAACCGCGTCGAGGCGTTCATCCGCGGCGAGGACAACGAGACGCTCGTCGGGACCGAGGCGCCCCAGAAGCGGACGCTCCGGAAGCTCGCGGGCCGTCCCGCGGCCTCGCCCGCGGCCGCGGCCAGCGGCGCGAAGGCCGCCTCGGCGAAGTAGGGACGTCCGGCATCATCGCCGGGACGTGAGCGAGATCCGTGGCTGACCGTCAGCACCGGAAGCTGGAGGCGCCCCATCGGCGCCTCCAGCCCGGCTCCCGCGTGCTGGAGCGGACGGCGGTCCTCGGCTACAAGGCTGTTGCCTGGCTGGGCGGCCACCTGCCGCCGGGCATCCCGCGCTTCGCGATCGCGCGCGGCGCGGAGCTGTCCTACCTACTGTGGCCGTCGAAGCGGCGCTGGTCGAACGCCAACTACGCCCACGTGCTCGGGCTCCCACCGAGCCACCGCCGCGTCCGCTGGACGGCCTTCCGGGCTTATGGCGAGTACGCCCGCTACGTCGTCGAGATGATGCGGCTGCCGCATCTCCCGCCCGAGGTTGCCGCAGGCCTCATCCCCGGGGTCGACCTCGACATCGTCGAGCCCGAGTGGAAGGCCTCGACCGGCGGCCTCATCTTCACCCTCGCCCACACCGGCAATCCCGAGGCGATCGGGGCCGCGATCGCGTCCCGGGGCTGGCCGATCAACGTCCTGGCCGACGACTCGGCCTTCCCCGAGCTGTTCGAGGTCTTCCGCCAGACTCGAGAGCGCTGGGGCGTCAAGGTCATCCCGTGGCGCAACCTCAGGCAGATCTACGCGGTCCTCAAGCAGCGCGAGATGCTCGGCCTGCTCATCGACTGGGGCTACCGCGAGGACGGCATCCCGGTGAAGCTGTTTGGGGCCTGGACCACGCTGCCCGCCGGGCCGGCCCAGCTCGCCGCCAAGACCGGCTCGCGGATCCTGCCGGTGGCAATCCGTCGGAACGAGGACGATCGGACGTTCCACGTGCAGCCGTACGAGGCGTTCGAGGTGCCCTCGGCGTCGCCCGCCGACCTGCTCGCGGCCACCCAGCGGATCGCGGACTCGCTCGAGAAGGCCATCGCCGCGGCCCCGGACCAGTGGTACTCCTTCAAGCCGATGTGGCCGGCGACGCCGGAGGAGGCCGCCGCGCTGGAGCGTCGCGCGGCGGCGATGGCCGCGGGACTGCCCGACGCGTCACCCGATGCCAGGCGCCTCGCGCAGGACGTGGCCCCAACGGCCGAGGCGCTCGGGGCGATGGCCCCGGAGATCGCGCCGCCCGATCCGGCGTGAGCGGCGGTTCGCGGACGCTGGAGTCCGGGCCGTCCGAGGCCAGCCCGGATGGACCGCGCCCGGACGCCTCGCCGGCGCCCGTGCCGCGCGGGACCCTCGGGCAACGACTCCGCGTTCGCGCCATCGCCGGCGGCGCCCGCCTCCTCGCGACCCTGCCGGAGGCGCCGGTCGACGCCCTCGCGGACTCGCTCGGCGAGGCCTGGTACCGCGTCGACCCGAAGCGGGCGGAGCTCGGGCGCCGAAACCTCGAGCGGGCCGTGGCGTACCTGGCGGCGCACGATCTCGGCGACCGGCGCGTCGCGGCCGCGGCGGCGGATCCCGCCGCGCTGGAACGCCTCCTCCGGGCCACCTTCCACCATGCCGCGCGCTACTACCTGGATCTCGCCCGATTGCCGAGCCAGGATCGAGCCGGCGTCGATCGCCGCCTCGTCGTCGAGACGCCGGACGTGGTGGATCGCGCATTCGGGCCGGACAGCCCGGCGATCCTCGTGGCGATGCACTTCGGCGCCATCGAGTACCCGGCACTGTTCGCCGTCGCGCGGAGCGGCTCGACGATCGTCACCCCGATGGAAACGCTGTCCGACCCCGAGCTCCAGGCCTGGATGCGCCGGACGCGCGGGACCGTCGGCGTGCGGATCGTGGGCTTGCGCGAGGCCCGCCACGCCCTCTTCCGAGCCCTCGAGGCCGGACAGATGGTCGGCCTCGTCGCGGACCGGCACGTCGCGGGCGGGGCGCTCGAGGTGCCGTTCTTCGGGGCGCCCGCCCCGATGCCGCTCGGACCGGCCCTGCTCGCGGTCGAGACCGGCCGTCCCCTGTACCTCGGGGCGGTTCGCCGGGTCGGCGGCGGGCGCTACGCGGGCCGCCTCTATCCGATCGCCACCGCCACCGAGGGCAACCGCCGCCGCCGCCTGACCGACACGACCGCCACGATCGCGGCGACGATGGAGCGGGCGATCGCCGCGGCGCCCGAGCAATGGTGGAGCCTGCTGGCCCCGATCTGGCCGGACCTCGATCCGCGGGCGGCCGCCGGAAGCGGCCGGCTCGAGCCGGCCGAACCTCACCTGGGGGTGGGGGGCGAGCGGGCATGACCGATCGCCTCGGGCGCGCCGACCTCCACATCCACACGCTCGCGTCGGACGGGACCGCCGGCGTCGTCCACATCCTCGATCGGGTCGCGGCCGAGGGCGAGCTGGACGTCATTGCCATCACCGACCACGAGCGGATCGATGCCGCCCTCGTCGGTCGGGCGATGGCCCGGGATCGCGGCCTGCGGTT
>DASUHU010000184.1:0-3685 GCA_036273395.1 Candidatus Limnocylindrales bacterium | reverse complement strand
ACGAACTGGGCCCAGTTCGTGAACACCTTCGGCGAGTTCATCGAGGGCTCGTACCTCGCCCACGCCGTGTACGGCTACTTCCTGAACGGCGGCGGGGCGTGCTATGTCGTGCGCATCGGTGGCGACGCGCCGGCGCCCCAGGCCCGGGCCGAGCTCCTGACGTCCGGTGACGGCGGTGCTCCCGGCTACCAGATCATGGCTCTCGAGCCGGGCCATGCCGGCAACGACATCAAGGTCGAGGTCACGCCCGCGTCGAGCGGTGAGGAAGGCACGTTCAACCTCACCGTCAGCGCGCCGGGGCGGGACACCGAGACCTACGAGAACGTCACGACCAAGCGCGGCAAGTCCAACGTCGTGACGATGGTCAAGGAGCGCTCGAAGCTCATCCAGCTCGAGGAAGTCGGCACGGCCAGCGCCCTCGAGCGCGTGCCCGCGGCCGGCAAGGTCGCGCTGGCCGGGGCCGACGGCGCGAAGCCCCAGCGCCTGAGCGCCGAGGACTACGTCGGCGACGCCGCGGATCGAACCGGCTTCGGCGGCCTCGAGGCCGTCGACAACGTCACGATGCTCGCGGTCCCGGACCTGATGGCCGTGTACCAGCAGGGGATGATCGACCTCGAGGGCGTCCAGGCCGTGCAGCTGGCGATGATCGCCCACTGCGAGCTCATGGGCGACCGGGTCGCGATCCTCGACGCCCCGCCCGGCCTCAATGCCCAGCAGGTCCGCGAGTGGCGGGTCGACAAGGCCGGCTACGACTCGAAGTACGCCTCGCTGTACTGGCCCTGGATCAAGGTCTTCGACCCGCTGACCTCGCAGGGCAAGCTCGTCCCGCCGAGCGGCCACATGGCCGGGATCTGGGCCCGCAACGACGACACCCGGGGCGTCCACAAGGCGCCCGCCAACGAGGTCATCCGGGGCGCGCTGGCCCTCGAGCTCCAGATCACGAAGGGCGAGCACGACCAGCTCAACCCGACCGGGATCAACTGCATCCGGGCGTTCCCCGGCCGCGGCATCCGGGTCTGGGGCGCGCGGACGCTGTCGAGCGACCCGGCCTGGCGCTACCTCAACGTCCGGCGGCTGTTCAACTACGTCGAGGAGTCGATCCTCGAGGGCACCCAGTGGGTGGTCTTCGAGCCGAACGACCTCAACCTCTGGCAGCGCGTCAAGCGGACGCTGAACGCCTTCCTCGTCCGCACCTGGCGGGACGGCGCGCTCTTCGGCGCGACGCCGGGCGAGGCGTTCTACGTCAAGTGCGACGGCGAGACGAACACCCAGGAGTCCATCGACGCGGGCCAGCTCGTCGTCGAGGTCGGCATCGCGCCGGTCAAGCCGGCCGAGTTCGTGGTCTTCCGCATCGCCCAGTTCTCGGGCGGCGCGGCCCTGAGCGAGTGACGGCCTCGAGCCGCTGAAGGAGGAACCCGACGATGGCCAAGGGCCTGCCGAATCTGCCGAACGACGCGCTCGCCGCGTACACGTTCTCGATCGAGATCGATCGGACCGAGATCGCCCAGTTCTCCGAGGTCAGCGGGCTGGCCTCCGAGGTCGACGTCATCGAGCTCAAGGAGAACAACCCGCTCGGTGGCCTCACGATCAAGAAGATGCCCGGCGCGGTGAAGCCCGCGACCCTGACCCTGAAGCGCGCCAAGAACGCCAGCCAGGATCTCTGGAAGTGGCACGAGGCGGTCATGCAGGGCAAGCTCGGGGACGCCCGCCGGAACGGCTCGGTCGTCATGAAGTCCTTCGATGGGACCGAGGTCGCCCGCTACAACTTCAACAACGCCTGGGTCTCGAAGATCAGCGCGAGCACGCTCAAGGCCGGCTCGAACGAGGTCCTCATGGAAGAGGTCTCGATCGTCACCGAGTCCATCGAGCGGGTGATGTAGGCCGTGGCCGGCACCGCCACGGCGGCGCCGGCCATCGCGGCCGGCGGCGCGGGCTACGAGCTCCGGACGGAGTTCCCGTTCATCCTGCCGCGCGGCTACGTCGACCAGGCCGGCGTGGTCCATCGCGATGGCGTCATGCGCCTCGCGACGGCCAAGGATGAGCTGGTCCCGCAGCGCGACCCGCGCGTCCGGGAGAACGAGGCCTACCTCACGGTCCTGCTCCTGTCGCGGGTCATCACCCGGCTGGGGCGGGTCGGCGAGGTCCACCCCGGGATCATCGAGAACATGTTCGCGTCGGACCTGGCGTTCCTCCAGGACCTCTACCGGCGCATCAACCAGGAAGGCACGACCCAGGCCGCGGTGACCTGCCCGGCCTGCAACCACGAGTTCAGCGTCGAGATGGCGGGCGATCGCCTGGGGGGGTCCTGACGTACGGGGCGGACCAGCTCTACGAGGAGGCCGCGTACGTCGCCTACCACTTCCACTGGGGGCTCGAGGAGATCCTCGATCTCGAGCACCCCGATCGCCGGCGCTTCGTCGACGAGATCGCGCGTATCAACCGCCGCCTGACCGAGGAGGAGTAACCCGCGCATGCGGATCCCGTGGCCGCTCCGACGGACCGCGCCCGAGGCCGGCCGGCCTGCTCCGGCAGGCTCCGACGTGCCCGGCGCAGCCTCGGCGGATCGGCCAGGAGGACTCGCCGCGTGGCGCTCCCTCCCGCCGATCGGGGAGACGATGGGCGAGCCGCCCCTGATCGCGCCGCCGCGGCCATTTGCCGCGGACCTCGCGGGGACGACGCCGCCCCCGCCGATCCTCCCGCCGCTGACCCACGGGCACGGCCTCGAGGCCCCGGCCGGCCTGGTCGTCGGGCTCGCGCGTCCGACATCGACCGCGAGCGCCGCCGGCACTGGAGCGAGACCGGGCTCGAGCGCGCGGGGTGGCATGGGGCCGGCGATGCCGGTTCAGCGGGCTCCCCTCCGGTCGCGACATGGGCCTTCGGGGGCGCTCGACCCTGCGGAGCCTCCGGGAGACTCCACGGTCCACGAACCCGAGCCTCCGACGATGGCCCGCCGGCTCCCGATCGGCAGCCCGAGCGCCGACGCGGGGCCGCGGCTCGACCTCACGCGCGCGACACTGGAGCTGGCGCCTCCGGCCGGCCGCGTCCGTCCGCCCCTCGTCCCAGGCCTCGCGACGGGCTCGACGGCGTCGGTCGCTGCGGCCGCGGCGCCGCGCCTCCCCGAGCCCCGGAGCGCGGCACACGTCCCGGCATCCGCGCCGATTGCGGCCTCGGCTGTGACGACGCCTTCCGTGCAGCGAGCACCGATCGGCGCGGTCCCGACGCGAGCAATCGAGCCAGACGCGTCCCGCCTCACGATCGGCCAGGCGAGGCGGCTCGGACTCGGCGCGCCGATCGCCGGTGGCCCGATTCCGAGCCGTCCCACGGCATCCGCCGCCAGCGCGTCCATGCCTTCGACGCAGCCGCCACCGCTCGGCCTGTCCGCCCTCCCTGCCGCGAACGCTGCGGGAGGAGCCGCTGCGCAGGGCGACGCTGGCAGGGCGGTGGATGAGAGCCACTCGACTGAGCCATCCGTGTCGGCCGGGATCCAGGGGCTGGCGCCCGTTGCGCCGCGACGACTGAGCCAGATTCGCCCTGCGACGGCAGCTCCGCTCGAATCGAGCCGGAACCGAGCCGGCACGCCCGACCCGATGGGCATCCAGCGAGCGTCGACCCCGGCCGCGTCAGGGTCGGGCATCGCGTCGCCCATCACCTCGGCCCGCCCGCTCCGAGGCCGCGTCCAGCGGGC
>DASUHU010000183.1:0-2061 GCA_036273395.1 Candidatus Limnocylindrales bacterium | reverse complement strand
CCAACCGCGACGAGAGGTGCGACGAGACGTGCAGCGACCCGGGCGTCGCCCCCGTCGTGGTACCGGGCGCCCGGGTCGTTGTGGAATTCGCTGGCACGAATTTGTGGAATTCGCTGGCCCGAATGGTGTGCGAGCCCTCCGGAGCGCCGCCGCGAACGACGGCGCGGGCCGACAATCCGTCAGCGGAGGGACTGCGGCTCCTCCGAGAAGCTGAGGATCTTGCTCAGCGGCGTACGGACCGTCTTGCCGGTCTCGTTCCTGTAGCGGAGGGCCGGATACAGCTTGTCCGGGGTGATCGGGCTGTGCGCCTCGCCCACGGCGAACTGCACCAGCTCGCAACCCTGGACGTCGTGCCACCCGTCGGCGAGCTCGATGGCCCGGATCTGGCGGGTGTCGATGGCATCGAACGTGACCTTGACGTTGGTTTCCATGGTGGTGGCCATCATCGAGGCCTCCTTCCAGCTTGGAGCGCGATGAAGCGGCGGAGGCGACAGATGGGATCCGGCGGGCCGTGCCGGCGGCTGCTCGCCGTCAGCCGGACGGCCCACGGAGTCGGTTGCCCGAGGACGACACGATCGGCGGCGGTGCGACCGATCCGCCCGCCCCGTGACTCCGGGTCCGGCCCCGAAACCCCGTCGGCCGGTATTTCGACCGTATTGCGCCAAGCCAGACAGTCGACTAACCCGCCTTGCATGCCCGGGTTGCACGGACGTTGCATCGGCAGAGCTGAACGACACTCCACGGATCGGCGCGGCGCGCTAGCCTCGGGACCGCATGGCGCTGGTCCTCGACAAGCTGGTCAAGCGGTTCGGCAGCGGTCCCACGACGGTGACCGCGCTCGATGGGGTCAGCTTCACGGTCGAGCCGGGCGAGGTGTTCGGGTTCCTCGGCGCGAACGGCGCGGGGAAGACGACCACGATGCGGATCATCCTCGACATCATCCGGGCCGACGCCGGGAGCGCGACCTGGAACGGCATCCCGAGCGCCGACTGCCCGAGGCGCACGTGGGGCTACCTGCCCGAGGATCGCGGGCTCTATCCCCGGATGGAGATCCTCGAGCAGCTGACGTTCTTCGGCGACCTCTATCACGTCGGCCGGCAGGAAGCGCGGCGGCGCGCGCTGGAGTGGCTGGACCGCTTCGGCGTCCCCGAGTACGCCCACCGCCGGGCCGAGGAGCTGAGCAAGGGCAACCAGCAGAAGGTCCAGTTCATCGCCGCCGTCCTCCACGAGCCCCAGGTCCTGCTCATGGACGAGCCGTTCTCGGGCCTCGATCCGGTGAACGTCGCGATCCTCAAGGACGCGTTCCTCGAGATGAAGCGCCGCGGCGCGACGATCGTCTTCTCGACCCACCAGATGGACCAGGTCGAGGAGCTGTGCCAGGACGTCGTGCTCATCGACCACGGTCACGTGGTCATCGGCGGATCCGTCCGGGACGTGCGCCGTTCGACGGGCCGGCAGGTCGTCCGCCTGGCGGTCGACGGTGACGTGACGATGCCGTGGCTGGCCTCGATCCCGGGGGTTCGAGTCGTCCGGCCGGGCCTCGACTACACCGAGCTCGACGTCGATCGATCGGTGGACCCCGAGACGGTCCTGAAGGCGGCCCTCGACCGCAGCCTGCGGATCACGGAGTTCGTCATCGCCGATCCCTCGATCGAGGACATCTTCATCGAGAAGGTCGGCCGGCGACCGACCGAGGAGCCGCACCTCGCGACACCGGCCTCGGGCGATGGCTCCGCCTCGAGTGATGGCTCGAACGGCCACGACGCCGTCAGCGATGCGACGGCCGCGCCCGAGGAGACCGTGGCCGCTGCGGGCTCGAGCCGGGACGCCGCCTCGTGATCCTGATCAAGTGGCTGTACGAGTACCTCACGGGCCGGCGTGGCCGACGCAAGCCAGGCGGCGCGGCGGGTGACGCTGGCAGCCTGACGATCGGGGCCCGCGCGATGCAGCTCGAGCTCGCCAACGTCAGGACCATCGCGCGCCGCGAGTACGTGACCCGTGGCCGGACCCGGGCCTTCCGGCTCGTCTCCGTGCTGCTCGTGGTGGCCGCCCTCGCCGGCT
>DASUHU010000182.1:0-13748 GCA_036273395.1 Candidatus Limnocylindrales bacterium | reverse complement strand
GCGCAGCTGCAGACCAGGCTGGCCCGGCAGGCGGACGCCGCGAAGACCCAGACGGCCCTCTACGACATCGCCGAGCTCGCCGGCAGGGCCCAGGAGATGAGCGAGTTCTACGCCGGCGTCCACGCGATCCTGGGCGGGCTGATCAACGCCGAGAACTGCTACATCGCCCTGTACGACGACGAGCGCAAGTCGATCAACTTCCCGTTCTACATCGACAGCGTCGACACGGACCGGCCGGATCCCCGGCGCTGGGATCCGATCGACGCCGAGGACGCCGGCGGGATCACGGCCTACATCCTGCGGACCGGCAGGCTGTTCCATCGGACCACGGCGGGAATCAAGGCGGGCAGCGCCGCCGGCGAGTTCAAGGCCATCGGCTCGCTGGCCACCGACTTCCTGGCCACGCCGCTCGTGACCGACGGCCGCACGATCGGGGTCCTCGCGGTCCAGACCTACCGGGACGACGTCCACTACACCAACGACGATGAGCGGCTCCTGACGTTCGTCGGGCAGCACATCGCGGCGGCCCTCGAGCGGACCCGGGCCGACGCGGAGATCCGGGAACGCAACGCCGAGCTCGCGATCGTGAACGAGGTCGGCCAGGCGCTCGCGAAGCAGCTCGACTTCGAGGCGGTGACCGAAGCGGTCGGCGAACGACTCCATGCCATCTTCCCCGACACCGACCTGTTCGTGGCGATCCACGACCCGGCGGCCGGGCTGATCCGGTTCCCGTACGAGTTCGCGGAGGGTCAGCGCTACTACACCGAGCCGATGGCCTTCGGCGAGGGAGTGACCTCGAAGGTCATCGCGGAACGGCGCCCGATCCTGTTGCGGACCGCCGAGGAGGTCCACGGGTCCGGCGCGATCCCGGTCGGACCGATCTCCTCGTCGTGGCTCGGCGTGCCGATCATCTCGGGTGATCGGGTGCTCGGGGCCATCGCCCTCGAGAGCCTCCGCGAGTACGCCTTCGACCTGTCCGACGAGCGCCTCCTCGTGACCCTCGCGGCGTCGACGAGCGTGGCGCTCGAGAACGCCCGGCTGTTCGACGAGACGAAGCGACTCCTCGCGGAGACCGAGCAGCGGAATGTCGAGCTCTCCATCGTCAACGAGGTCGGCCTGGCGCTCGCGCAGCAGCTCGACTTCGACGCCGTGATCGACCTCATCGGCGACCGGATCCTGTCCATGTTCGACGTCGCGACCGGTGGCATCGCGATCTACGACGAGCAGGCCGGGCTGATCCATTCGCCGTATGGATTCGACACCGGCCGGCGCTTCGAGCAGGCTTCCCGGCCGTTTGGTCCGGGCCTGACATCCGAGGTCATCCGGACCCGGCGGCCACTGCGTCTCGGCTCGAACGCCGAGGGCGAGCAGCACGGGATGATCGTCGTCGGCAGCAACGACGCCGAGTCCTGGCTCGGCGTGCCGATCCTCGCGGGCGATCGGGTCCTCGGGGTCATCACCCTCGAGCGCGTCCCACGCGACGCCTTCACGGATGCGGACGAGCGGGTCCTCTCGACGCTCGCCTCATCGATGGGCGTCGCCCTCGAGAACGCCCGGCTGTTCGACGAGACCAAGCGCCTCCTGGCCGAGACCGAACAGCGGAACGCCGAGCTGGCGCTCGTCAACGAGATCGGGGCCGCCCTGGGCCGGCAGCTGGAGTTCGACGCGATCATCGAGCTCGTCGGCGACCGGCTCGCCGCGATCGTCAAGACCCACGACATGTTCATCGGGCTGTACGACCCGGCGAACAACCAGATCTCGTTCCCGTATGAGCTTGACGGCGGAAGGCGCCTCCAGAGCCTCCCGATCGAACTCGGCCAGGGCCTCACGTCGGTCGTGCTGGCCCGTAAGGAGCCCGTCCGGCTCGGGACGTTCGCCGACCAGCAGGCCCTCGGCGGCTTCCTCGGTGAATACACCGAGGGCCAGATGGGAACCGCGGGCGAATCGTGGCTGGGCGTCCCGATCATGGCCGGGCCCGAGCCGATCGGCGTTGTGGTGTTCGGCGAGACCCGGCAGCACGCGTTCACCGAGGCCGACGAGCGGCTCGTGTCGACCATCGCGCAATCGATGGGCGTGGCCCTCGAGAACGCCCGGCTGTTCGGCGAGACGAAGCGGCTCCTCGCCGAGACGAACGCCCGGGCGGCCGAGCTGGCGATCATCAACAGCGTCCAGGAGGGCCTGGCCGCCCGGCTCGACATGCAGGCGATGTACGACCTCGTCGGCGACAAGATCCAGGAGATCTTCGACGCCCAGGTCGTGGACATCGGGGTCGTCGACCGCGAAGCGAACGTCGTCCACTTCCCGTACACGATCGAGCGCGGCGTCCGCTTCCCCGACGAACCGATGGAACTCATCGGGTTCCGTCGCCAGGTGGTCAACTCGCGGGCGCCGATCGTGGGCAATCGCGAGGCCGAGCGCCTGTCGCTCGAGGCCGGGCAGCCCACGGCCATCCAGGGTGAGCCGTCGAAGTCGTTCGTGTTCGTCCCGCTCATCACCGGTAGCGAGGTCAGCGGCGTCATCTCGCTCCAGAACCTCGACCACGAGGACGCGTTCGGCGAGGCCGACGTGAGGCTCCTCACGACCCTTGCCTCCAGCCTCAGCGTCGCCCTCGAGAACGTCCGGCTCTTTGCCGAGACGAAGCGCCTCCTCGGGGAGTCGGACGCCCGGGCCGCCGAGCTCTCGATCATCAACTCCGTCCAGGAAGGCCTCGCGGCCAAGCTCGAGATGGACGCGATGTACGAGCTCGTGGGCCAGAAGATCCTCGAGATCTTCGACATCGACGGGGTCGACATCGAGTCCTACGACAAGGCGGCGGGGCTCGTGCACTTCGAGTACACGGTCGAGCGCGGCGAGCGCCTGCCGGACGAGCCGATGCCGCTCATGGGCTTCCGGCGGCAGGTCGTCGAGACCCGCGCGCCGGTCCTCGTCAACCGCGACCTGCCCGGGCGCGCGGCCGAGGTCGGACAACCGGCGATCGTCACCGGTGAGCTCGCGAAGTCCGCGCTCTGGGTTCCGATGATCACCGCCGGCGAGGTCACCGGCATCATCCTGATCGAGAACCTCGAGCGCGAGGAGGCCTTCAGCGAGGCCGACGTCCGCCTGCTCTCGACGCTCGCCACGAGCCTCGGCGTGGCCCTCGAGAACGTCCGCCTGTTCGAGCAGACCAAGCGCCTCCTGGCCGACTCGACCGCCCGGGCCGCAGAGCTCGCGATCATCAACTCCGTCCAACAAGGGCTCGCCGCCGAGCTCGAGACGCAGGCCATGTACGACCTCGTGGGCGACAAGATCCAGGCGGTCTTCGACGCCCAGGTCGTCGACATCGGCGTCCTCGAGAGCCATGGCTCGAAACGCCTGTACTTCCCGTACACGATCGAGCGTGGCAGCCGCTTCCCGCCGCGGACCTCCGACATCATCGGCCTGCGAAAGCGGGTGTTCGACTCGAAGCAGCCCCTCCTGGTCAACCGCGACGCGCTCGGCGCCGCCCAGGCCTCGGGCCAGCCCGGGATCGTCCAGGGCGAGGCCCCGATGTCGGTGCTGTTCGTGCCGCTGATGACCGGCGGCGACGTGACCGGCGTGATCTCGCTCCAGAACCTCGACCATGAGGAGGCGTTCAGCGAGGCCGATGTCCGAGTCCTCACGACCCTGGCGTCAAGCCTGAGCGTGGCCCTCGAGAACGTCCGCCTGTTCGAGGAGACGCGGCGCCTCCTGACCGAGAGCAACGAGCGCGCCGCGGAGCTCGCGATCATCAACTCGGTCCAGCAGGGCCTGGCCTCGCAGCTCGACATGCAGGCGATGTACGACCTCGTCGGCGACAGGATCCAGGAGGTCTTCGACGCCCAGGTCGTGGACATCGGCCTGTACGACGTCGCTTCCGGAACCGTGCATTACCCGTACACGATCGAGCGAGGCGTCCGGTTCCCGGATGAGCCGAACCCGTTCGGGCCGATTGCGACGGAGATCCTCGGCACCAGGGCGGCGGTTCGCATCGGCGACGTCGAGGCCTGGATGGCGGCCCGCGGCATCGAGTCGGTCGTGTACCAGGGTGAGCCGTCGAAGAGCGTCCTCGCCGCGCCGCTCCTGGTCGGCTCCGAGGTTCGGGGCCACATCTCGCTCCAGAACCTGGATCACCTCGAGGCCTTCAGCGAGGCCGATCAGCGCCTCCTCTCGACCCTGGCGTCGAGCCTGAGCGTCGCCCTCGAGAACGCCCGCCTCGTCGACGAGACGCGGCAGCGGGCCAGCGAGCTGGCGATCGTCAACGACGTGGGCCAGGCCGCTGCGTCGCAACTCGACCTCGATCGACTCATCGCCTTGACCGGGGAGCAGCTGCGGACGACCTTCCGCGCGGACATCGTCTATGTCGCGCTCCTGGACGAAGCGACCAGCCTCATCTCGTTCCCGTACCGGGTCGAGCGCGGCAAGCCGGCGCCCCGGGAGCCACTCACGCTCGGGGAGGGCCTGACCTCCCGGATCATCACATCCCGGGCGCCGCTGCTCATGAACCGCGCCGACCAGTTCGCGGCGATGGAGCAGCAGGGCGTGGGGACGTCGGTGAAGTCATACCTCGGCGTCCCGATCCTCATCGGCGAGAAGGCCATCGGCGCCGTGAGCGTCCAGAGCATCGACGAGGAGGGCCGGTTCGGGGAGGGCGACGCGCGCCTCCTCTCGACGATCGCCTCGAACGTCGCGACCGCGATCCGCAACGCGCAGCTCTACCAGGAGAGCCAGCGCCGAGCCCGGGAGATGGCCGAGCTGGCCGAGGTCGGCCGCGAGATCTCGGCCACGCTCGAGCAGGAGCGCGTCCTCCAGCGCATCGCCGAGCGCGCGAAGGAGCTCCTCGAGGGCAACACCAGCGCCGTCTACCTGGCCGAGGCAGACGGGCAGGCGATGCGCGCGATCGCGGCGTCCGGCGAGATCGCGGCCGCGATCATGGCCGACCGGATCAACCTCGGGGAGGGGATCATCGGGACGCTCGCGACGGAGCGTCGCGGCGAGGTCGTCAACGACGTCCTGCGGGATCCTCGGCGTGTCTCGATTCCGGGCACGGAGGACGACGACAAGGAGGAGCGGCTCGCCGTCGCGCCACTCCTCGGACGAGCCGGCCTGACCGGGATGATGGCGGTCTGGCGCGACGGCTCCGCGGCGATCTTCACCCAGGCCGATCTCGACTTCCTCGTCGGCCTGTCGCAGCAGGCCACGATCGCCATCGACAACGCCCGGCTGTTCGCCGACGCGAACGACGCCCGCCGCTCCGCGGATGACGCGAACCAGGCGAAGAGCGCGTTCCTGGCGGCGATGAGCCACGAGATCCGGACCCCGATGAACGCGATCATCGGCATGAGCGGGCTGCTGCTCGAGACGCCGCTCAACGAGGAGCAGCAGGACTACGCGGACACGATCCGGACGTCCGGCGACGCCCTCCTGACGATCATCAACGACATCCTCGACTTCTCGAAGATCGAAGCCGGCCGGGTCGATCTGGTCGACGAGCCGTTCGTCCTGTCGGACTGCATCGAGGGCGCGCTGGACCTCATCGCCCCGACGGCCGCGAAGAAGGGCCTCGAGCTGGCCTACGAGGTCGCGAGCGACCTGCCGCCCGCGGTCCGCGGCGACCTCGGACGGGTTCGCCAGATCCTCCTCAACCTGCTCTCGAACTCGGTGAAGTTCACCGAGCGAGGCGAGGTCGTGGTCACGGTTCGCGCGACGACCCTCCCGAAGAGCCGCTGGCAGGTCGACGTCGACGTCCGGGACACCGGCATCGGCATCCCGAAGGACCGGATGGATCGACTGTTCCAGTCGTTCAGCCAGGCCGACGCATCGATCTCGCGCCGCTACGGCGGCACGGGTCTCGGCCTGGCGATCAGCCGCCGGCTGGCCGAGGCGATGGATGGCTGCCTCGTGGCCGAGAGCAGCGGCGTCCCGGGCGAGGGAGCGACGTTCCACCTCGAGGTCTGCCTCGCGAGCGCCCCAGCGTCCGCGGTGGCGAAGGCCCGCGAGGACGCGGCGATCGACCTCGGCGGCCGGACCGTGCTCATCGTCGACGACAACGCCACGAACCGCCGGATCCTCGCGGCCCAGCTGGCCCGCTGGTCCATGACGACGCGGCAGACGGCGTTCGGGCGGGAGGCCCTCGAGTGGATCCGCGGCGGCGAGCGGTTCGATGTCGCGCTCGTCGACCTGATGATGCCGGACCTCGACGGCCTGGCCCTCGCGGGCGAGATTCGCGACGCGGCGGGCCCGACCGGGCCCCGGATCGTGCTCGTCTCGTCGGCCGGGGTCCGGGAGCGCGACAACCCCGCGATCGATGCGGCCCTCACGAAGCCGCTCAAGCCATCGGCCCTCCACGACGCGCTCGTGACCGTGCTCGCCGGGACCCGCGCCGCGGACCGGGCCGCCCGGGCCCCCGAGCGGCCCGCGGTCGACGCCCAGCTCGGTGTCCGGCAGCCGCACCGGATCCTCCTCGCCGAGGACAACCTCGTGAACCAGAAGCTCGCCCTGCGGCTTCTCGCGAACATGGGCTATGCCGCCGATGTCGCGGGCAACGGCCTCGAGGCGATCGCCGCGCTCGAGCGCGAGCCATATGACCTCGTGCTCATGGACGTCCAGATGCCCGAGCTCGACGGGCTCGAGACGACGCGCCGGATCCGCTCCCGATGGCCCGACCGATCGGTCCACATCGTGGCGATGACGGCGAACGCGATGGCCGGCGACCGCGATGCATGTCTCGCCGCCGGCATGAACGACTACGTCAGCAAGCCGATCCGGCCGCTGGAGCTCTCGGCGGCGCTGGCGAAAGCGCCCCCTGCCGCGGCACCGAAGCGGGCGCGCGCCGCCGCGACGAAGCCAGGCCCGGCCCGCGGGCGACGCGCGACCGGGAAGCCCCGTGGCAAGCCGAGGGCGAGCTGATGGCCGAGCTGCCGCTCGTGGACCTCGGGGTCGTCGACGCGCTGCGGGAGTCGGTCGGTGGCGACGACGACTTCGTCCGCGAGCTCATCGAGACGTACGTCGGCGAGGGCGGCGATCACCTGACGGCGCTCGCCCATGCGGTCGCCAGCGGCGATGCCGCGGCAGCCGTCCGCCCGGCCCACACCCTCAAGTCGAGCAGCGCGAGCGTGGGCGCGATGCGCCTGTCGGAGCTCTGCCGATCGATCGAGGCGGCGACCCGTGAGGGCCGGAGCGATGGCCTCGCCGATCAGGTCGAGTCGGTCCGGGCGACGTGGGACGCGACGCTCGAAGCCTTCCGGACCGAGGGCCTCGCGGCATGACCGAGAGAGTGGCGGCATGACCGAGGGCGCGCCGGTCGCCCTGATCGTCGACGACAGCCCGGTCAACCGGAAGCTGCTCGCGAAGCACCTCGAGTCGCTCGGCATCGAGGCCCGCGAGGCGGCCCACGGGCGCGATGCCCTGGCCCTGCTCCGCGACGGCGCGTCGGACGTGGCCGTCGTGCTCCTGGACATCGTGATGCCGGAGATGGATGGCTACGAGACGCTCGCGGCGATCAAGGCCGACGAGTCGCTCCGGCACCTGCCCGTGATCATGATCTCGGGCGTCGACGAGCTCCAGAGCGTCATCCGCTGCCTCGAGCTCGGGGCCATGGACTACCTCCCCAAGCCGTTCGATCCCGCGATCCTCGGCGCCCGGGTCCGGGCCTCCCTCGCCAGCAAGCGGCTCCACGATCTCGAGGTCGAGTTCGCGGCCCGGCAGGCCGAGTTCCTCCGGACCATCGAGCGCCAGAAGGAGGAGCTGAGCCGGTTCCTGTCGCCGCAGGTCGCGGCCCTCGTCTCCAGCCCCGAGGGCGCGCAGCTCCTGGCCGGCCATCGACGCCAGGCGACGGCCCTGTTCGCCGATCTCCGCGGGTTCACGGCCTTCAGCGAGGCGGCCGATCCCGAGGAGGTCCTCGGCGTCCTCCGCGCGTACCACGCCTCGATGGGCGCCCGGATCGTCGACCACGGCGGGACGCTGGAGCACTTCGCCGGCGACGGAATGATGGTGTTCTTCAACGACCCGGTGCTCCAGGAGGACCACGTCGCGCGCGCGGTCCGGCTCGCGGTCGCGATGCGCTCGACGTTCGATGAGCTCGCGGCCGGCTGGCGGAAGCGGGGCTACCAGCTGGGCCTCGGGATCGGGATCGACACGGGCTACGCGACCCTCGGCCGGATCGGCTTCGAGGGCCGCTACGACTACGGGATGGTCGGGCAGGCCGTCATCGTGGCGGCGCGGCTGAGCTCCGCCGCGGCGGCCGGCCAGATCCTCCTCGCGCCGCGGACCCACGCGATCGTCGAGGACCTCGTCGATTCCGAGGAGGTCGGGGAGCTCCAGCTCAAGGGCTTCAGCCGCCCGATCGCGCCGCTCAACGTGCTGCGCCTCCGGAGCGAGGCGATGGCTCCCGGCGTCACTCCCGCCTGAGCTCGGCGCCCCGAGCGATGGACATCGAGTCGATCGGGTTCCTCGGCATCCCGACGGAGGCCGCCAGCAGCTCCGGGCCCCCGGAGAGCCGCTAGGGCTTCGGCTCGCGCCGCATCTCATCGGCCACGGCTCGCTCGGCGGGCCCGCCCAGCGCGAGCCCCTCGATGGCCCCATCGACGTCGGCCGCCGAGCGGTTCTGGCTCAGCTTGCGCTTGGCCTCGATCCGGTCGATGCGGAGCTCGAGCCCGACGATCGCCCGGAGCTGGCTCGCGACATACGGTTCGGGTGCGTCCTCGAGCGACCAGGGCTCGGGGCGACCCGACTCGTGCCGCGCCACGAGCGCCGCGACGTGCGGTCGCAGCCACTCGGGCTCGTGGTGCACGAGCAGCGTCCCGTGGACCTGGACGGTCACGTAGTTCCAGGTCGGCACGACCTCGCCGGTCCGGCGCTTCTCCTCGTACCACGTCGGCGAGATGTAGGCGTCGGGCCCGTCGAACAGGGCCATCGCCGGGACGCCGTCCGGGGCATCCCGCAGGTTGGCCTCGAGCTCGGCCTCGATCTCGCGCCACTGCGGGTTCCCGCGCGCCAAATGTCCCCGAAGGCTGCCGTGGGGCGCCGGCTCGGGGTCGAGCAGCATCGGCAGGATCGACGCCCGGAATCCGTCCGGGCCGCGGGTGACGAGGGTCGCCGGCGAGACCTCCAGGAGGGCGAGCAGCTGGCCTCGCGGATCGCGAACCCGGAACCGGCCGTGCCCTGGCTGGTACATGACGAGGCGAGCGTAGCGAGGCGAGCGTACCGAGGCGAACGCAGCAAGGGGACCGCAGCGAGGAGCGGTCCGGTCAGGCTCTCGAGGTCCTCCGCGCCCGTTCGCGCACGGCCGCGCGAACCAGCTCGCGGACGCCTTCGTCGTCGATCGAGTCGGCCTGGCGGATGTCGATGCCCCGGCGCTGGCCGCTGTCGAGGTGGACGTTGAACAGGCCGCGCGGATCGGGCAGGGCCGCGCCGTCGCGGAACGTCAGGCGGACGCGCTCCTTGAGGACGTTGAGGTGGCAGACGACCCCGTGGTGCTCGAAGATCGGCGTGCCGGGCCGGTTCGGGGTGACCCACTTCCAGGTCTCCTCGATGTCGGGATCGGCCTCGTGGACGAGCGCCCGGAGCCGTGCCGCGACCGGCCCTCGCCAGTCCGTCGTCGCGTCGATGAGGGCGTCGAGGTGCTCGTTCCTGCCGGCCATCGCTGCCTCCGGTGCTGGCGTTCGCCGCTCCACCGGCGCGGCCGCGGCGGACATCGGCCCACTTTCGACGTCGAGCACGACCGCCTCGTATGGCCCGAGGTGGACGCGCAGGCCGCGGTCATGGAGCTCGCCGCCGGTCCGAGTCGTCTCCCAGCCGGATCGAGCGTCCCGGAATCGAACGGGGACCTCGCCGCGGGGCAGGCCGAGCTCGGCGGCGAGTCGGCTCCGGGTCAGGCGACCGGCCCCACCCGCGGCTCGCGTCGCGGCCGAGCGATCGATCGTGACGTCCGCATCCGCGTACCGGTTGTGGACCAGGACGAGGCTCCGGCGCTCGCCCTGGCCGTTCGAGTAGGCGTAGACGTCCTCGATCACCGTCCCGTCGTCGGCCGTGGCGTCATAGAGCCGGAACCGATCGGCGCCGGCGAACTCCGCACGCCGGCGGAGCAACGGCACGATCGCCCACTCGAAGTGGCCGGCGTGCGGATCGTCAACCGGCTCGGACCAGCGGGCCCGCCGGAACTCCATCCCGTAGCGCTCGCGCCAGCCCTCGACCTGGCCGTGCCCGAGCATCGGCAGGCCGGGCAGCGTGGCGAGCAGCGTCGCGACCGCGAAGGCCTTGTCGCCCGTCCCGAACTGCTCGGCCGCGGGTCGCTCGTCGGGGTTGGTCATGAAGTTCACGAATCGCTGGAGCACGCGGGGATCGAACTCGAGGGTGTCCTTCATCACGCGCCGGTAGCCGGCGTTGTCCTCGTCCCGGAGCATGTGCATGAAGGCCGAGTTGTAGACCCGGTGCATGCCGAGGGTTCGCACGAAGTAGCCCTCGAGGAGCCAGAACGCCTCGGCCAGGAGGAGTGTGCCCGGCGCCTCCCGCTCGACCCGGTCCACGACCTCGCGCCAGAACTCGGCCGGCATCCTTCGGTTGAACTCCGAGTCGGACATCGCGTGCTCGGCCCGGGACGGGATCGCCCCGCCCTCGCCCGGTCGGGGATACCACAGCCGGCGGATGTGCCGGCGAGCCAGGACCATCGCGGCGTCGAACCGGATGATCGATGTCCGGCGGGCGACGTCGAGGATCGTGGCGATGACGGCCTCGCGGACCTGGGGCTGGAGGTAGTCGAGCTGGGCCGTGTCGTTCCAGGGGAACGAGGTCCCGTCATTGCCGTGGTAGACGTAGCGAATCTCGCCCTCGAGCCGCTCGCCGTCCGGCCGCGCCTGGCGGCGCTGGAAGACCACGGCGGCGTCGGACCCGTCCCAGTAGTGGTCCTCGATCCGGAGCTCGACCCGATCGTCGGGTGACAGGTTCGGCCCGGTGAACGAGTAGGCCGGGAACGGCGGCTCGCCGAGCTGGATGAACCGCTCCGGATGCTCGATGACCCAGCGTGAGTCGAGGCCCATGTGGTTCGGGACCATGTCCGCGGCGAGGCGGATCCCGCGCGCCGCGGCTCGCTCCCGGAGGTCCGCGTAGGCTTCCTCGCCGCCGAGGTCGTCGGCGATCCGGTACTCGTCGATCGAGTACGCCGAGGCGACCGCGTCGGCATCCCCCCGGCGGCGCTTGATGTCGGCAGAGGCCGCGCTGCGCTGCCACAGGCCGATGAGCCACAGGCCGGTCACGCCGAGGCCCGCGAGGCGATCGAGCTCGACGTCCGGCACGTCGGCGAGATTCGCGATGGACCGGCCGTGCGACGCCGTGAGCTGGTCGAGCCAGACGTAGGTCGACTTGGCCATGAGGACGACGCTGGGCATCCACTCGGTGTCCGCGGAGAACGCCTCCGGCTCCGCGTCCAGGCCGTGGTAGTCCGGGGCCGCCGCGCCGGCCGCAACGGCGGCGCCGCCGGCCTGCGCCGCGGCGCGCAGCTCGGCCGCGCGATCCTCCTCGGCGAGCACGTCGAGCGCGAGCACGACGCGCTCCCGGAGGGCCGGTTCGGCATCGAGCAGGCTCGACCAGTGTTCCGTGATCCAGCGGAGCTGGGCCCGCAGCGACCCGGGAGCGCGCCGCATCGGCTCGCGAAGCCGGGCCGGCAGCGGCAGCGGCTCGTCCCGAGGGCCTCTCGACCCTCCCCGACCCGGAGCTCCACCCGATGGACCCGCATCGCGGCGCCTGCCCGGACGGACGGCTCGGCCGCCGAGGGCGCTCTCGATCCCATCGACGACCGCCTCGTAGCGGGTCGCGCCGCGCAGCGGCCGGTCGTCGACGAGCTCCCGCAGCGGTCCGACGGCCCGGTTGTCGTTGAGCGCGGCCAGGACCAGGAGCTCGGCGGCGAGGTCGGAGCGCTCCGGTCCGACGGTGGCCGCCCCGTCGCTCGCCCCGGCGCTTGCCCCGTCGCTCGCCGCGGCGCTCGCGCCCGCGAACTCCTGCTGCCACGCCCGCGAGACCTCGTTCGCGGCCCCGGCGCCGGCCGTGGTTTCCGCGGTGGCGACCGCGGCCTCGAGGTCCGCGGCGCCGGTCCGGCGGTCCTGCGCGACCTGTTCGTGGAGCACCGCACCGAGGGCCGCGAGCGCGAGCAGCTCGCCCGCGGTGGCGCTCGCGGCGGCCGGATCAAGCCGAGCGGCAATGCGTCGCGCGGCGGCCGCGTCCCGGGCATCCAGCCGGCCCGACCGGTCGACGATCGGCGGATCGAGCTTCAGCCGGCGCCTCGCCCGCGTCGCGAGAGGGATGGCTCGCATCGGTCAAGGATCGCACGGCCTCCGCGTCGGGCCGGCACGGGCCGCATCGCTCCGGAGCCGGGAGCTCGAGGCCCTCAGGCTGGAGTGGCCACCGGCGCGGGCACGACCCGCTCGGCGGCGGCGTGGTCGATCGCGCGCCGCAGGATCTCGAGGCCCGCCGGATCGAACTCGTACGTCCAGCGGCGGACCCGCTCGGGCCGGCTCAGCTGGTGGTCGAGGCCCTCGGACAACGCCTCCCGCGACATGAGGATGACGTCGGCGGTTCGATCCACGAGGGCCAGGCGCTCGGCATCCCCGATCGTCGCGGCGACGATCTCGACCCCTCGCGTGCCGGCGATCGACAGCGTCTCGGCGATGTTCTCGGCGCCACGATCCGAGGCGCACACGACCCCGACCCGTGATCCCTCGGGCAGCGCCGAGATCTCGTGGACGAGCTCGACGTACCCCGGTCCGACGAGCATCGCAACGACCGGCGCCCGCCCGCCGACGAGCGCCTGGGCCTCGTCGGCGTGGAAGGTCGTGGTCGCGACGAGGTCGTAGTGGAACCGCTCGAGGCGGTCCGGCAGCTCGTCGAGGAGCGTGCCCTCGGCCTCGATCCGGCCGGCGAACTCCGCGTTCAGGCGCTCGGCGTCATAGCCCGCGTCGGCGCTCGTGCACTCGGCGAAGAGCACCCGGACCTGGTCCCCCGGCCGCTTCCGCTCGGTCGCCGCGGCGTACGTGGCCGCGGCCACCTCGTCCGGCGTGAATCCCGCCTGGGCGGCGCGGCGCAGCAGCTCCGACACGATCCCACCGAGCGCCTCGGGCCGGCGCCGCTTCGGCGGCCGATCCGCCACGACCGTCCCTGCGCCGTGACGGCTCGAGACGTATCCGGCATCGGCGAGTCGGCGATACACCGCCCGGATCGTGTTGGGGTTCACGCGCAGCGCCGCGCCGAGCTCACGAACCGGTGAGAGGCGCTCGCCGGGCTGGAGCCGGCCGGAGTCGATCTGGTACGCGAGCTGCCAGTAGATCTGGGTCGAGATCGGGACGTCCGAGTCGCGCTCGACGTCGAGCTCCTGGTGCGTCGCCCCGGAGGGCGAAAGTCCGGGGTGGCCGGTATGTTCGGTCGTTGACATAGCGTGCTAGTCCAACTACGCTCGCACTTGGCCTAGTGAACTGTACCAACCAGGGCCAGAAAGGCAGATCCCACCGTGAACGGGCTCATCGCCCTCGGCGTCGTCCTCGCGATCATCGCCGTTTTCGATCTCCTCGTGGCGCTCTTCGGCGCCGAGAGCCGGCCGGGCTTCGACGACCCCGGCATCACCGAGCTTCCGACCGCGCTGCGCTGGTCCTCCGAGCTGCGCTGACGCTCGGCTCCGCCCCGCCATCGCCGTTGCCGCGACATGCGGCGGCGTGGCGTGTGAGCAGGCTCCAGCGATCGCCGGGCTCGAGCGTCGCGACCTCCGACAG
>DASUHU010000181.1:0-4748 GCA_036273395.1 Candidatus Limnocylindrales bacterium | reverse complement strand
CCTGGCTGAAGAGGCGCGGGCCTGCCGCCGCGGCACCGGCGGTGATCGCGACGAGCAGCGCGAGCCCAAGCGCCGCGACCTTGGCCGAGCGCAGCCGGCGAAGCGGGTCGACGAACCAGGTCACCTCACTCCTCCGCCGCGCGAAGGATCGGGGCGACCCGGCGGCCGGGCAGCGGCCGGCCCACGACGAGGATCGTGGCCACGAGGAGCACGAGCGCGCCGACATACACGAGCCCGATGAGCGGCCACGGGATCTCGAGGTTCGGGCTCGGCACGATCGGCGCGCCCGTCGGGCTCAGGAGCGTGGCAGGCACGATCAGCCAGCCCAGCAGCAGCCCGATGCCCGTGCCAGCCACGACTCCGAGGATCAGGAGGAACGCGTTCTCGGCGGCGAGCCACCGCGACAGCTGGCCCTGGGACAGCCCGAGGGCGCGGAGCAGGGCGAACTCGCCGAGCCGCTCCCGGGCGGCGACCGCGGCGCCCACGAGGAAGCCGACGATGGCGAAGGCTGCCGCCGCGAGCGAGCCGAGGAGCAGGGCGCCGAGCGTCCCGAGCCCGACGGGGTCGCTGTCGAGCGCCGCCAGGACCTGCGCCCGGTCGACGATCGACTTCGATCGGAGGCTCGCGGCCGCGAGCGCGGTCGCCACGCTCGTCGAGGCACCGGGCTGGGTCGAGAGCCACCACTCGCTGACCGCGCCGGGAGCGCCGCCGTTCAGGTAGCCCAGCAGGGCCACCGTCGGCTCGTCGACGATCGCGAACGGGACCGTCGGCTGGAGGGTCGGAAATTCGGTGGCGCGGCCGACGATCCGGAGGCTGACGGCCTGCCCGGTCATGCTGCCCGTCAGCGTCTGGCCGACATCCGAGCCGGTGGCGGCGAGCAGCTGGCTCCCACCGATCGCCGCCACGGTCTGGTCCTGGGGTGTCGGGGGCACGAACCGCAGGGACACGTCGGCGAGGTTCGGCTGCTCGTCGATCCTGGGGGCCGGGATCCGGCCCGTGAGGCCGTTGGACAGGGTCTTCGTATTCCCGTCGGTCCCGGTCTCCTCCCACGCCCAGCCCTCCGCGGGCGCCGTCGCCACCGGGGTCCACGTCGTCACACCCGCGTTCTCCGCCACCTCGATGCCGGTCACCGTCAGCGAGCCTTCGATGGGTGCGAGGAAGTTCCCGAAGGCGTTGATCAGCGTGAGCTCGACGCCGATCAGCGATCGCGGCCCGGTCGGTCGACGCGAGGGATCCGACGGGTCGGTGATGGCCACGTCGAGGGTCTGGCGCGTGCCCTCGAACAGGCCGAGCTCACCGGCCGTGGCCGGAAAGGTGGTGATGATCCCGTCGCCGTCCTGGACGGCCACCTCAAGCTCGATGCCCCGGTAGTCCTCCGGCAGCGAGAGTGGGCGGCCGTCGGCGATGACCGTGCTCGGCTCGGTGAGGGCGGCGTCGAACGCCAGCCGGATCGCCGTCGCGTCCTCGGGCAGCGGGACGGTCGGGACCGACGGCCGAGCGGCAGCGAGGGCCTCGAGTCCGGCGGCCAGGCCGACCGCGTCGTCACCCGGGGGCATCGACATGATGGAGGGCGCCGTGGCCGCGTCCGGGAGGAGCAGGACGCCGTCTCGGACCTCGTTGCCGATCGCGAGGCGGGTCCGGCCGACCGGCAGTGCGGCGGTGACACCGGGGGTCGATCGATAAGCTGCCCCGAGCGACCATGCGGGCGCCGCGGCCGGCGGTCCCGGCTCGACCCGGACGTCCGCCCCGGCCTGGTAGGCCGCCTGGTCCGCGTGGGACGAGGCCCACGTCGCGGAGTAGACCGCGCCGAACGTGCCGAGGGCCGTCGCGAGGATGAGCAGCAGCGCTGCCCGGGTGTAGCGGAGCGGGCGTCGCGCCACCTGCCGCGCAACGAGCGGCGAGAGCAGGCCCCGGAGGTGTGACAGCAGCCGCTCGCCGATCTCCCCGAGGCGCGGCACGAGGCGGGTCGCGATGACGCCTCCAGCCACCAGCCCGAACGCCGGCGCGGCCGCAAGGAGCGGGTCCAGGCCCAGCACGCCCGTGACGCTCCGCGTGACCGGCTGGCCGTAGGCCCGGAGCTGCCAGATCGCGATGGCCGCGACGGCCAGGAGCGCGACGTCGATGCCGAGCCGCTGGCCGAGGGTTCGCGCGACCGGCCGGCCGAGGACGGCTCGGATTCCCGCGACCTCCGCGCCGCTGGCGAGCGCCGGCAGGGCCAGGACGAGCGCGGCGATGAGGCCCGTCACCCCGATCACGACGAGCGCGGTGGGGCTCGGGCTCGCGTCCGCGACCGCGCCCGTGGCCGCGAGCGGCCCGACTCGCCCGAGGAGCCGGACGAGGCCCGCCGCGGCGAACGGCGCGACCACGACCGCCGGGACGGCCAGGAGGAGCGCCTCGCCGAAGGCGAGGGCCGCCACGTGCCCGGTCGAGCCGCCGCGCGATCGGAGGAGGCCGATCTCGGGGCGCCGGCGGTCGGCCAGCATGCCCGAGACGAGCAGCACGGCGTAGCCCGCGACGACCGCGAACTGGAGGGTCAGGACGAGGACCGCGCCGCGCGCGACGCCGAGCTGGGTCGACAGGGCGTCGAGCCGTCGGCTGAGGGACGTGTCGACGTTCACGCTGCCGCCTGCCGGGAAGCTGCTCCGAATCGCGCCGGAGAGCGCGTCGAGCCGGGCTCGCAGCGGCTCGATGCCGTCGGCGGTCAGCTGATCGAGGTCCGGGACGGCCCGCCAGCGAGCGTCGACCCGCGACGTCGGCCCGGCGGCAAGGTCTCCGGCCGCGACGAGGAACGGCCCGTCGTAGGTCTGACCATTCGTGGCGCCGTCGCCCGTGAGATCGAGGCCATCGCCGGCCCAGAAGGGATCGGTCGCATCCGGCCGGTCGATCCCCACGACCGTGACCGTCGCAACGGGATGGGCCGCGTCGGCCCCCGGCGTCGAGGCGTCGCCGAGAGGCACGACGTCGCCGATCGCGACGCCGAGGCTCTTCGCCGCGCCCTCGCTCACGACCGCCTCGATCGGCGACCTGCCCGCGACCGGCCAGCGGCCCGAGACGAGCGCGGCGTGGCCGGCGGGGTCGTCGATGGTCTCGAGGACGGTGAGCTGGGGCGTCCCGCCCGTCCCGCCCGTCCCGCCCTTCCCGCCCGTCGCGCCGGCTCCGACCCGGACCAGCGAGCCCGATCGAACCTCCAGCCCGACGGCCCCGCCCGGGTCACCGAGCATCTGGGTGAGGGCGGAGCGGACGGCGGGATCGGCCAGCGTGACCTGCGCCGGAATCAGGCTCGACTCGACCAGCACGCCCTGTTCCGCGATCGGCGCCGACCGGATCGCCGAACGGAGGCTGCCCAGGGCCACCGCGTCGCCGTAGACGATCCCCGAGGCGAGCAGCGTCGTCGAGCAGGCCAGGAGGAGCCAGACGCCGGCGAGGAAGCGCCAGTCAGCGCGAATCCGGCCACGGGCGAGACGCCAGAGGCCGAAGGACCAGGTGACGGCGGATCCCAGCGCGCTCAAGGAGTGAAGCCTAACGACGACATGGACCGCGATCCAGTTCCCGCCGATGTGCGCGAGCCCGCGGCCCGATCGCGGCGTCGAGGGCTCGCGACCCTGGCATCGGGCGGATCGCTCCCGGTGCATCGGAGCAACCGTCGCGAAATAGCCGCGCTCGCGGCCTTCCGGCGTGCGAGGATGTCGCCCGTCGGAATCCCCTGCGCCCTGGAGCACCCCCCCTCGATGACCGCCGCCCGCCGCTCCCCGGTCCTTGTTCTCGCGGCGGTGGCCGCGATCGCGGCGCTCGTCGCCGCGGTGCTCCTCGTGAACGCGCCCGGTGGGGCCTCCCCGGAGCTCGCCGCTCCCGGGAACCACCTCGCGATCTCGGCCGATCAGTCGAAGAACGGGCCCATCGCGATGGGCAACGGCGTCTTCGCCGGCGGCGCGCTGAAGCACGACCGATCGCCCGACCTGCGGACGATCGCGCCGCAGCCGGTTCGGGCGCTGCCGGCCGATGAGGACCAGGACCAGGGCGACGCCGATGCCGCGGGCCGCGCGCCGCACGCCAGGGACACGGTCGTCCAGACAAGCCAGCCGTCGACGCAGATGCCCGGCACGACCCAGAACTTCGAGGGCATCGACTTCCCGGGCGTCGTCTGCAACTGCGCCCCGCCGGACACCAACGGCGAGGCCGGCGCGACCCAGTACGTCCAGATCGTCAACGAAGGCTTCCAGGTCTGGAACAAGTCGACGGCCGCATCGGTCTACGGACCCGCGGCGATCACGACGATCTGGAGCGGCTTCGGCGGTGTCTGCGCCAACAACGGCGAGGGCGATCCCGTCGTGCTCTACGACCAGCTCGCGAACCGCTGGGTCGTCAGCCAGTTCGCCGGCACCAGCCAGCCGACCGATGAGTGCATCGCGGTCTCCGCGACGAGCGACGCGACCGGCACCTGGAACCGCTACGACTTCCACCTCGGGTCCAACTTCTTCGACTACCCCAAGCTCGCGGTCTGGCCCGACGGCTACTACATGTCGATGAACGTCTTCAATTCGAGCGGGACGTCGTTCCTCGGCCCGCAGGCGTTCGTCTTCGACCGGACGGCGATGCTCGCCGGGAGCGCCGCGACGTTCCAGACCGCGGCCAACCTCGGCTCGTCGGTCGACCCGATCCTTCCGGCCGACGTCGACGGCTCCACGCCGCCGCCGGCCGGCGCGCCGGAGACCTTCGTCCGCTGGCCGGGCGCCGGCGCCTATCAGACC
>DASUHU010000180.1:0-5172 GCA_036273395.1 Candidatus Limnocylindrales bacterium | reverse complement strand
AGCGACACGTACCCGTACATCGACATCCAGGAGGACGACACGACGATGACCCACGAGGCCACCGTCGGGAAGATCTCCCAGGACCAGATCTTCTACCTCATGAGCCGCGGCCTGACGGAGAACGAGGCCCAGAACCTCGTCATCCAGGGCTTCCTCGAGGTCTTCACGAAGGAGCTCCCGATGGAGTACGCCATCGAGTTCAACCGCCTCGTGAAGATGGAGATGGAGGGCTCGCTCGGGTGACGGCGACCCCCGCCTCGCCCGCGGGGGCGCGACCCGCTCGGCAGCCCCGCCGAGGGCCTGCCGACCTCCCGTTCCACTTCGCCGATCGCGACCTCGCCGAGGCGCTCGCAGCCGAGCGAAGCGAGCCGGACTGGCTCCGGGCCGACCGGCTCGAGGCCGCGAAGGCGTTCGAGGCCCTGCCCGTCGAGGGCAACCAGCTCTACACCCCGTACATCGACCTCCGGGCCGCCTCGCTCGACGACGTCCGACCGTACGTGACCGATTCCCCGGCCGGGCTCGAGCCCGGCGCCGAGGCGCCACTGCCCGACGGCGTCATCGTCGAGCCATTCGACGCGTGGCTGGCGCGCGACCCCGAGACCGCCCGCTCCGCGCTCGACGGCGGCGGGTCGCTCCCCTCGGATGACAAGCTGGCGATGCTGGCCCGCGGCTTCTGGTCGCACGGGCGGCACGTCGAGATCGCGGCCGGCGCGATGCTCGAGGCTCCGATCCTCCTGCGCTGGCCGGCGGCCGCTCCCGGCCGAGCGCTCATCGGTCGCACGATCGTCACGGCCGGCGAGGGCGCCTCGGCGGCCATCGTCGAGGAGCAGATCCCATTCGGCCCGGCGATCGAGTGCGCGGCCGGCGAGACCGTCCCGCAGGGCCTGTTCCACGGCACGACGGAGGTCGTGGTCGGGCGAGGCGCCTCGATCGCGTTTGCCTCGATCCAGGACCTGCCCGAGGGCCAGGTCGCGTTCCAGCACCGCTGGGCGTCGATCGGGGAGGGGGCGTCGCTTCACTGGGCCCTCGCCCAGCTTGGATCGCGGCTCGTCCGGAGCCGGGTCGACAACCGCCTTGTCGGGGACCACGCCTCGGTCGAGCAGGTGGAGATCGTGTTCGGTGGCGGGGACCAGCTGTTCGACCTGACCTCGTACACCCGGCACCTCGGCCGCGACACGACCGGGAACCTGCTGTCGAAGGGCGTCCTCCTCGATCGGGCGCGGTCGTACCTCAAGGGCCTCATCACGATCGAGAAGAGCGCCATCGGGACCGACTCGTACCTCGGCGAGTTCGGGATGAACCTGTCGAAGGCGGCCCGCGCGGTCGCGATCCCGTCGCTCGAGATCGACCAGCCGGATTGCCGGCGCGCGGCCCACTCGTCGGCGGTCGGACCGATCGACCCGGTCCAGCTGTTCTACCTCGAGAGCCGGGGCATCCCGCCGGACGAGGCTCGGAAGTTCATCGTCCTCGGGTTCCTCGAGCCGGTCGTCGCGCGCGTCCCGCTCGACTCGGCCCGGGACCAGCTTCGCGAGCTGCTCGAGGCGAAGTGGGCGGCCGGCCTCGCCTCGGTCGAAGGCGCGGCCGCCTGACCGGTCGCGCCACGACCTGCCTCTCGCGATGACATCGGAGCCCACCCCGGCCTCGCTCCGCCGGGTCGACCTCCTCGGCGTCGACGAGGTTCCCGAGGGCACGATGAAGATGGGCTACGTCGACGGCACGGACCAGGTCATCGTGGTCCACACCGGGGGCGAGATTCGCGCGTACCAGGGGATCTGCACGCACGAGTACTTCGAGCTCGACAAGGGCTTCCTGACCGGCGGCGGCTCGCTCGGCGAGAACGGCCAGCCCGCGGGCACGCTGACCTGCGCGCTGCACCTGTCGCGGTTCGACCTCGCGGATGGCGAGGCGCTCGACCCGCCGGCCGAGCTGCCGCTCATGCGCTACCCGGTCGTGATCGAGGACGGTCGCGTGCTGATCGAGATCCCCGACGGGCCGTTGCTCGTCAACGAGTAGTCGCGAGCGGCTCAGCGAGTCGGGACGCCGCTCCGCATCCCCCGGCCGAGCGGGCGCTCTCGCGACAGCGAGAATCGCGCCGCGATCGCCGGGTCGGCATCGACGCCCATGATCCGGTCCACGACATACCGCCCGATCCGCGGGCCGTGCTTGAACGCATGGCCCGATCCGCCACCGGCGAGCCACAGGTTCTCGAGCTCGGGATGGCGGTCGATGAGCCAGTTCGTGTCCGGCGTCGTCTCGTACTGGCAGACCCGCGTCTCGATGACCGGGGCATCGGCGAGCGCCGGGAACCGACGAGCGAGGAAGGCCCGAGTGACCTCGACCGAGCCGGGCTCGATCACGCGGTCCATGCGGTCGGGATCCGTCGGCGGGCCATAGGAGTCAGGAGCCGCCTTGAAGCCACGGCCGTCGATCGCCGGGATCCCGTAGAAGGCCTCGTCGTCGTCCACCCAGGCCGGGACGGTCGCGGCATCCATGGCGGGCCCGGCGGGATCGGCCCCGAGGTACAGGACGTCCTGGCGCGTGACCGAGATCAACCCGCGGAGCAGGCCCGGGAACAGCCGGGCGAGCCACGGCCCCGCCGCGAACGCGAAGGCGTCGGCACCGATTCGCGAGCCGTCGTCGGCGGCGACGTCCGCGAGCCGCCCGCGATCGATCGACCCGGGTTGGACGCGGCCACGGCGCAGGGCGCCGCCGCGCCGCTCGAAGGCCGCCGCAGCGGCTCGGACGCCCTGCCGCGCCCGGAGCGCGCCGGCCTCGGGCTCGTACAGGACGAATGCCAGGTCATCGGTCCGGATCGGCCAGCGAGCCGCGGCCTCGGATGGCGACAGGTGCTCCGCCGGGATCCCGAGCGACCGGAGCGTGGCCTCCGAGTCGGCCACGAAGCCCTGCTCCTCGCGCGAGAACCAGACCACGCCGCACGGCTCGAAGATCGGGCTGCCGGCCTCCTCGGCCAGCGCGATCCAGCGGGCCAGGGCCTCGCGGGACCAGATCGGGTAGAGCCGGTCCTGTCCGTGGCTCGCCCGCGTGATCCGGCTCTCGTCGCCCGACGTCGCGCGCGGATCGCCCGGCCCGAACTGGTCGACGAGGCAGACCGAGAGGCCTCGCTCCACCGCTTCGAGCGCCGTCCACGTGCCGATCACGCCGGCTCCGACCACGCAGAGGTCGAACGCGGACCCTGAACGCGGGGTCATCGACGCACGCCGCCCGTCAGGCGGGAACGCGCAGGTCGACCTGCCGGCACGTCGGGCAGGCGCGGACCTCGAGCCGCAGCATGCCCTCGCCGAGCTCCGCCCATTCGCCGAACAGGAGCTTCCATCCGCCACTCGACCCGCCGACGCGGAAATCCTCGACGCCCATCGACCGGAGCTCCGACCCGCAGCGGAGGCAGGCGTTCGGATCGCGTGTCGTCGCCGGGGCGGCCTGGCTCGCCGGTTCGTTCATCGCCGCGGAGTCTACGATTCGGGCATGCCGAGCATCGACCTCCGGCGCTCCGCCGAGAACCTGAAGCTTGAGCGCGACGCGATCGCGCTGTACGACGCGCTCTCGTCCATCGAGCGAGACCCGAACCGGGCCGCCGCCTTCCGGACGATCGCGAACAACGAGCGCCGCCACGCCGAGATCTGGTCGGACAAGCTTCGGAACCTCGGCGCCCCGATCCCGCCGGCGAGCGGGCCTCGGCTGCGCGTTCGGGTCATCGTCCTCGCTGCCCGGCTGCTCGGCACCCACGCCGTGCGCGACATGGTCCAGGCGCTGGAGGGCGACGAGGAAGAGCTGTACATGACCCAGGCCTCGCCCGAGGTCGAGGCGATCGCGGCGGACGAGCGGCGGCACGCCGAGATCTGGCGCCGCCTGAGCGAGGGCCGGCCGACGCCGACCACGGGTCAGGCGGTCCTGCTCGGAGCGACGGAGCGCTGGCATCGCGCGGGCCGGTCGGGGACGCTCCGGGCGGTCATCTTCGGGGTGTCGGACGGGCTCGTCTCGAATCTCGCCCTCGTGATGGGCGTCGCGGGCGCCTCCTCGGGCGAGGGCAGCTTCGTGCTGCTCGCCGGGGTCGCCGGCCTGCTCGCGGGCTCGTTCTCGATGGCCGCCGGCGAGTTCATCTCGATGCAGTCGCAGCGGGAGCTGTTCGAGCGCCAGATCGAGCTCGAGCGGTCGGAGCTCGAGGCGATGCCCGACGAGGAGCGGGCGGAGCTCGCCTCGGTCTACCGGGCGAAGGGCTTCACCCAGGCCGAGGCGGACACGATCGCCGACCGGATGCTGCGCGATCCCGAGCACGCCCTGGACACGCTCGTGCGCGAGGAGCTGGGCCTGGACCCGAACGAGCTCGGCTCACCCTGGGGTGCCGCGGGCGGCTCGTTCTTCGCGTTCGCGCTCGGCGCGCTGGTCCCGGTCCTGCCCTACCTCGTCGCGCGAACCGGCACGGCCCCGTTCCTCGCCTCGATCGTCCTGTCGATCGCGGCCCTGTTCGCGGTTGGCGCCGGGGTCAGCCTCCTGACCGGACGCGGAACCCTGTTCTCAGGCGGGCGGCAGGTCCTGATCGGCGGCGCCGCCGCGCTCGTGACCTACGTGGTCGGGCTCGTCATCGGCGTGGGCGTCAACGGCTGAGTCGACGGCGATCGGGCCCGGGCTCGTCTCGGACGGCTCATCCCAGGCCTCGAGGCGGTCCGGCGGCGGCAGCCGGCGATAGTCGCGGTGCGCTCGCAGGACCTCGGCGACGGTGTCCCGAGCGACGGGACGGCCCTCTTCCCGGAGCTGCGTGGCGATGAGGCCCGCCTCCGCGTCGGACTCGTCCGCTTCGATGTCCTCCTCGCGACGGGACGCGTCGTTCGAGAGGACCGCGACGACGGCGCCGCCGATCGCGAGGCCGATGATGAGGAACCACCAGACGTAGGGCGCCACTCAGGCGAGACCCGCGAGTGACCGTGGAGACCGGCGACGCATCGGCGGCAGTCTAGGGCCTCGGCGCGGGCACGGCCGGTTCGGGGATGGCCGCTTCGAGCCCGCCCGCTTCGAGCCCGCCCGTCGGTACACTCGGGCCTGAATGATCGACTGGGAGCCACAATCTATCGCCATCCAGCTCGGGCCGGTGCCCGTGTACTGGTACGGCGTCGCGTATGCCCTCGGGCTGCTCCTCGTCTTCATCGTCGTGACCCG
>DASUHU010000179.1:0-3999 GCA_036273395.1 Candidatus Limnocylindrales bacterium | reverse complement strand
CTGTTCCGCCGCGGGCGCCGGGGAATGACGCTGACGGAGGCGGGTCGCGCCTTCCTGCCCCACGCGGAGCGGGCCCTTCGCTCGCTGCGCGACGGCACGATGCTCGTCGGGCAGCTCCCGATCGCCGACGCGCTGATCCTCGGCGCGGCGCCGGCGATCAGCACGTATACCTTGCCGGGCCTGCTGGTCCGGTTCGACGCCGTTCGCCCGGATACGCGCCTGCTCGTCCGGACGGGCCACTCCGAGGACATCGTCGAGCTCGTCGTCCGCGGCGATGTCGACGTCGGGCTCATCCGGGCGATCCACCATCCCGATCTCGAGTCCCGACTCCTGCTCGAGGACGAGCTGGCGCTTGTCGCCCAGCCGCACCACCCCCTGGCGCGACGCCGGCGGATCACGGTCGCCCAGGTCCGGGATGCCCGGCTCATCCTGTTCGACCGGACCTCGAGCTTCTACGACCTGACTCGCAACCTGTTCCGGCAGGCCGGCAGCCCGCCTCGCGGCGTGCTCGAGCTCGACAACATCGATGCCGCCAAGCAGATGGTCCTCGCCGGGCTCGGGGTCGCGCTCCTGCCGATCACCGCGATCCGGGACGAGCTCGCGAGCGGCCGGCTCCGGCGGATCGAGCTCGTCGGCACGCCGCCGATCGAGCGCCAGATCGTCGCGGTCCGGCGGCGGGAGCGGTCGAGCCCGTCGCCCGCCGCGGAGGCGTTCTGGGAGCTGCTCGCCCCTACCATCGACGCGTGACGGAGGAGCCCGCCCGATACGACGCGCTCGCGTCGGGCTATGCCCGGCACTGGGGGCCGGTGATCCGGCCCGCGGCCGAGGCCCTGCTCGATCGGATCGAGCCGCAGGCCGGCGCCCGGATCCTCGATGTCGGCACGGGAACGGGGACGCTCGCGATCGAGCTCCTCCGGCGATGGCCGCGCGCCCAGGTCACGGGTCTCGATCCCTCGGGCTCCATGCTGGATCTCGCGGGAGCGGCGGCCATCGAGCGGCTCGGCAATCCGGTCGCGGAACAATTCGAGCGAGTCATCGGCGTGGCCGATGCGCTGCCCTTCGATGACGCCTCGTTCGACCTCGCGCTGTCGTCGTTCGTCCTCCAGCTCGTGCCGAGCCGGGCTGCGGCGCTGCGCGAGCTCCGGCGCGTCCTCCGACCCGGCGGCCGCCTCGCCTGGGCGACGTGGCTCGAGGGCGGCGAGCCATTTGCGGCCGATGCGGTCGTCGATCGCGTCCTGGACGAGGTCGGGTTCGACCCGCCCGAGCGCGATGGCCGCTCGGGCGACCTGGCGTCGGTCGCGGCCGCGGCGGCGGGCACGCGCCGGGCCGGCTTCCGCGAAGTCCGGGCCGAGGCGGGCACCCTCGTGCACGCCTGGACCCCTCGGTCCTACGCCGAGTTCATCGCCGAGTTCGACGAGCAGAGCACGTTCGACGAGCTCGAACCGGCCGAGCGACGACGCATGGAGCGCCGCCTGCGCGACGAGCTCGGACGGCTGACCGCAGACGAGCTGACGATCCGGATCCCGGTCGTCTACGTGACCGGGACCGCGGCGAGCGACGCGGCCTAGGCCTCGGCCTCGGCCTCGCGCGCTTCGCCGCCCTCGGCAGGCGGGGTCTCGCCGGCCTCGGCGCCCTCCGGCGCCTCCTCGGCCTCGGGCGCCTCCTCGACCTCCTCGACTCGCGGCGGCAGGACCTTCGCGATGACCTCGCCGGGCTCGGTCAGGAGTGTCACGCCCTCCGGGATCGAGAGATCGGACACGTGGACGACGTCCTCGAACGTGTCGAGCCCGTCGATCGAGTAGTGGAGCGACTGCGGCAGGTGGTCCGGCAGGGCCCGGACCCGGACGTGCTCGACGAGGTGGAGCAGCGTCCCGCCCAGGTCGTCGACGGCCCGCGATGCGCCCTGTGAGACCAGCTGGACGTCGACCGTGAGCTCCTCGGTCATCCGCACGAGGTACAGGTCGACGTGGAGCGGCTTCCGGGTCGCGGGATGGTGCTGGACCGCGTGGACCAGGACCGGCGACGGCTTCCTGCCCTCGATCGAGAGGTCGACGAGGGTGTTGGCGCCGGCATGCCGTCGGAGCGACTCGAACTCCTTGGCGTCGAGGGTCAGGCTGTCGGACTCGACGCCGCGGCCGTAGACGACGGCCGGGAGCTGGCCCTCGCGGCGGAGCGCGGCGACCTTCTTGCCAGTGACGGACCGGCGGGTCGCGGCGAGGGTCGGGCGGGCGGTGGACATGCGAACGTGGGCCTCCGGGGGTCGTGGGGCGCACACGGTACCACGCGAGTACGATCACGGGCCGGGAACGGAACCGGAACGCGCCCGAAGGAGCCACGTGGCCGCCACCATCCTGATCGTCGAAGACGAGCCCGCCGTCGCGCGCGGGATCCAGTACGCCCTCCAGCAGGAGGGCTACGGCGTGACCGTCGCGCCCTCGGGTGAGCTCGGCCTCGAGACCGCCACGACCCAGGCGCCGGATCTCGTCCTGCTCGATGTCCGCCTGCCGGGGATCGACGGCTTCGAGGTCCTTCGCCGGATGCGCGCCGCCGGCACGAAGGCTCCGGTCCTCATGCTCACGGCGCGGGACGAGGAGGTCGACAAGGTCATCGGCCTCGAGCTCGGTGCCGACGACTACCTGACCAAGCCGTTCGGCCTGCGCGAGCTCCTGAGCCGGGTCAAGGCCCTGCTCCGGCGGGCCTATGGCGACCTCGCCGATGCCGCGGGCGGTCGCGTGATCCGGCACGGCGACCTGCTCATCGACCTTGATCGCCGCCGCGTGCAGCGGGGCGACCGGCGGATCAGCCTGACCCCCACGGAGTTCGAGATCCTGCGGCACCTGGCAAGCCGCCCGGGGCGGGTCTACACCCGGTCCGAGCTCCTGGACCTGCTGCGCGACTACGAGGCCCTCGACCAGGACGAGAAGACGATCAACGTCCACGTGAGCCACCTCCGCGACAAGCTCGAAGACGATCCCGCCCAGCCGGCGTTCGTCCAGACGATCCGTGGCGTCGGCTACGCCTTCGCCGAGCGCTGAGGCGGGCCGCGCGCCCGCCGGCGCGGCGAGCTCGCCGGCCACCTCGACCGCGGACAGGGGACGCGCGGCGGCTCGCCTGGGGCGGACCTCCGGGGTCCGGCGGCAGCTCCTGCGCCGCCTCCGCCGCCTCACCCCGCGGACGCTCCAGGCGCGGCTCACCGTCGCGTTCGCGGCGGTCGTCGCGGCGACGCTCGTCCTCGTGGCGACGTTCGTCATCAACCGGGTCGGGGCGTACTTCGACCAGCAGCAGGAGGACGACCTCCTCGCCCGCGCCGGCGGCGTCGCACAGTACGTCGTGCTCATCGCCGAGAGCACGAGCTCGGTCCGGGCCGGCAATCCCGTCGTCAGCGCGACCGGCGTCGTCGACCCCGCCGTCGTCCTGGAGCTGTCCCGGAGCAGCCAGCAGCAGATCATGGCCGATCACCTCGCGCAGTCGGACGTGGAGGTCCAGGTCGGGCTGCTGGTCGGCCCGGACAAGACCTTCGAGCCGGCCGCCAATGGCGCCTTCACGGTCAAGGAGGTGGGCCAGCCCGAGCCTGGGCAGACGCGTGAGCACGTCACCTCGCAACCGGTCCTTGTCGAGGTGACCTCGGCGACCGTCCCCTACGGCGTCCAGGTGTCCCTCCTGGACCCATACACGTTTCGCGCCTCGGCGATGGCCAACCTCGTCGGCCTGCTGCTGCTCATCGGCGTCATCGCCCTCGGGATTGCGGTCGTCGTGGCGGCGACGCTGGCGCGGCGGTTCACCACCCCGATCCGGCGGCTTACGGAGGCCAGCCGGGACATCGGCGAGGGCGACCTCGCCCGGCGGATCCCGCCCGGATCGGTCCGCGCCGGCTCGACCGAGGTCGCCGAGCTCGGACTGCAGTTCAACACGATGGCCGAGCGCCTCCAGGAGAGCGTCGAGACGATCCGCCACGACCGCGATCGGAGCCGGGAGTTCCTGGCCGACGTCTCGCACGAG
>DASUHU010000178.1:0-5080 GCA_036273395.1 Candidatus Limnocylindrales bacterium | reverse complement strand
CGCCACTCGATCGAGGTCGTCGTCGATCGGTTCATCGTCCGCCGGGCCGAGGCGCCACAGGAGTGGGACCGCGACGAGCGAGGCCGACCGATCGACCCCGAGAGCCACGCTCCGATCGATGATCCGGACCGGCCACGGCTGGCGGACAGCATCGAGACCGCGCTCCGGCTCGGCGAGGGCGTTGTCGTCATCGCCCCGGCCGGATCGCCCGGCGAGGGCGAGGCGAGCGCCGCGGCCCCCGCGTTCGAGGAGCGCCGCTACTCCGAGCGGTACACCTGCCCGTACGACGGGTTCACGATGGACGAGCTCGAACCCCGGAGCTTCTCGTTCAACTCGCCGCACGGCGCCTGCCCGGCCTGCACGGGGCTCGGGACGCGCCTCGAGATCGACCCGGCGCTCGTGATCCCGGACCGCGGCAAGAGCGTCATGCAGGGCGCGGTCCTGCCCTGGTCCCGGATGCCGACCGACGGCTCGTGGCGGATGAAGATCACCGAGGCGGTGTTCCGCGAGCACGGCTGGGATCCCACCGCGAAGATCCGCGACCTGCCGGACGCGGCGATGCAGCACCTCCTGTATGCCAGCAAGGACGAGAAGGTCGTCGTCCGCTACCGCCACGAGCGCGGCGAGAACTCGTACGTCGCCACGTTCGAGGGCGTGGTGACGAACCTCGAGCGGCGGTACCGCGAATCCGATTCCGACTACATCAAGACCGAGCTCGAGAAGTACATGGTCGAGCGGCCATGCCCCACCTGCCACGGCAAGCGGCTGCGGCCGGAGGCCCTCGCGGTCACGGTCGACGGCAAGGACATCAGCGACGTCTCGGACCTGTCCATTACCGATGCCCTCGACTGGGCTCGCACCCTGCCCGAGCGCGTGTCGGAGCGCGAGCGGACGATCGCGTACCAGGTGCTCAAGGAGATCCGGGCCCGGCTCGGGTTCCTCGTCGACGTCGGGCTGGACTACCTGACGACCAACCGCACCAGCCAGACCCTGTCGGGCGGCGAGGCCCAGCGGATCCGGCTCGCGACCCAGATCGGGACGACGCTGATGGGCGTCCTCTACATCCTCGACGAACCATCGATCGGGCTCCACCAGCGCGACAACGCCAAGCTGATCGCGACGCTGACCCGCCTGCGCGACCTCGGCAACACGGTCCTCGTCGTCGAGCACGACGAGGAGACCATCCGCACGGCCGACTGGGTGATCGACATCGGTCCCGGCGCGGGCGAGCACGGCGGCGAGATCGTCGCGAACGGCCACCTCGATGCGATCCTCGACGAGCCACGGTCCATCACCGGCGCCTTCCTCCGAGGCGAGCGGGCCGTCCCCGTGCCGGCGGACCGGCGGCGCGGCAACGGCAAGCAGCTCGTCGTCCGCGGCGCGCGGGCTCACAACCTCCGCGACCTCGACGTGTCGATCCCGCTCGGCACGTTCACCGCGGTCACGGGCGTCAGCGGCAGCGGCAAGAGCACCCTCGTGACCGAGGTCCTGTATCGGGCTCTCGCCCGGGAGCTGAACGGCTCGCGCGAGACGGTCGGCGCGCATGACCGCATCGATGGCGTCAACCAGATCGACAAGATCATCGAGATCGACCAGAGCCCCATCGGCCGGACGCCGCGCTCGAACCCCGCCACGTACACCGGGCTGTTCGGGACGATCCGTGAGCTCTTCGCGGGCGTCCCCGAGGCGCGCGTCCGCGGCTACTCCCCGGGTCGCTTCTCGTTCAATGTCAAGGGCGGCCGCTGCGAGAACTGCAAGGGCGACGGGATCATCAAGATCGAGATGCAGTTCCTGCCGGATGTCTACGTCCCATGCGAGGTCTGCAAGGGCGCCCGGTACAACCGCGAAGCCCTCGAGATCCACTACAAGGGCCGGTCCATCGCCGAGGTCCTCGAGATGACCGTCGAGGAGGCCCTCGAGTTCTTCTCGGCGGTGCCCCAGGTCGCGACGAAGCTCCAGACGCTCAACGACGTCGGGCTCGGTTACGTCCACCTCGGCCAGCCCGCGACGACGCTCTCGGGCGGCGAGGCGCAGCGGGTGAAGCTCTCGACCGAGCTCTCCCGCCGGGCGACGGGCAAGACGATCTACCTGCTCGACGAGCCGACCACGGGCCTCCACTTCGCCGACGTCGAGAAGCTCCTCCAGGTCCTCCACCGGCTCGTCGACGCGGGCAACACGGTGCTCGTCATCGAGCACAACCTCGACGTGATCAAGACCGCGGACTGGATCATCGATCTCGGGCCCGAGGGTGGGGCGCGCGGCGGCCGGATCATCGCCGAGGGCACGCCCGAGGACGTAGCCCGCGTCAAGGGCTCGGCGACCGGCGAGTATCTCGCCCGGGTGCTCCGCGGCGAGCCCCTCGTGCCGCTGTCCGACGTCACGTTCGCCGAAGCCGCCGGGCGCGGCGGTGGACCATCGCGCGGGCGCAACGGTCGTCGTCCGGCGGCCGCTCCGCGCTCCCAGCCGGAGGCGGTGCTCGACGACGAGCCGTTGACCGCGGTCGCGAGCTCGACCCGGCACTGATCCGAGTCGTGCCCGAGCTGCGCGTCGTTCGTTCGACCGAGGTCGCCCGGCACGAGCTGCCAGACATCGACGCCGCGGCGATGAAGGCCGCGGCGCTCGTCGATCGCCTCGTGGCCGAGGCCAATCGGATCGCCGACGAGGGCGCGGCGCCACGGACCGGGCGCGACGTCACGGCTGCGGCCGCCGCCGAGCGCTGGGCCGGCTACTTCCAGCGCATTCCGGATCAGCTCCGTGACGAGCCGGTGAGCCGGCTGCGGCTCGTGGCCCGCCGCGCCCGCTCCGCCTACGGACCGAAGGACAGCCTCCGTGACCTGTTCGCGCCGGAGTTCACGGAGCCGCTGCTCGATGCCATCGACCGCCTCGTGAAAGCCATCTCCCGCTACGAGGCGGAACGGGGCTGACCGCAACCGAAGGGCTGTGCGCCTCGAACCGGAGCCGGCCGCCTCGGCGAAAACTCCCTCTCGACACGGACGTGCCACGTACGTATCGTCCGCGGCGAGGAGGGCATGGCCCTCGCTGGCGAGGTGCCACCGTGGGAGGGGGCGCGCGCCGGGGGAGGCGGTCGGGCGCGGGCCTGTTGGCCGCGGCGCTGGCCTTCGCGTTGCCGCTGTCGGTGACGCTCGCGGCCACGAGGCCGGAACCGCCTGCTCAGCGAGCCCTGTCGGCCAAGTCGACGATCGGTGTCGATGTCGACTCGCCCGTCTTCGCCGTGACGAAGTCCGAGCTCGAGATGTTCGGGGCGGATGCCGAGCAGATCGCCCTGGTCGCGGCGGGCGCCATCAACGATCCCACGGGCGACCAGTTCACGGTCGCGTCGCTCACGTCGTCGTTCCAGTCGAAGGCCAGCGACATCCGTCTGGCGGCCTTCTTCGAGCTCAAGGGCAGCCCCGCCGCCCGCGCCGAGTGGTTCGGGCCGAACGGGGTCCTGGCCCAGGGGACGCCCGACGTCGTCGCGACCGCGAGGCGCGCCCCGACCACGTCGGCAGACCTGTATGGCTCCTGCATCGAGTTCGACCAGATTCCCGTTCGAACGGGGGGTGCTCGAGTCGAAGCCGGCCTGGCCGGGCTGGGCTTCAGCCCGGTCAATCCCTCGATCCACCCGACGCTCTACCAGCCGCCCCGCGGACAGCCGTACGACGTCCTGAACGGGATGAATCTCGCCTGGGCGACGCGCTCCGACAACGGCGGGCCGTGGGGCCTCCACCTGCTGATCTACGACGCCCAACAGCGGACCTGGGTCGAGGGCACGACCGGGGCCATCTCCGTGCTCAACACGGACACGCTCTGCACGTTCATCCCCGAGGCCGAGGCCGATGCCTTCGGGCCGAGACGGACCTTCGCCGACATCATGATCGCGGCCGGCGGGCAGACCCAGATGGCCGTGGACAGCTACCCGGACATCCAGCTGCCGCCGATGGTGCCGAATCCGCCGGCGCCGGTTCTCACGATCGACGCGGGCTCGACGACGACCACGACGCCGGCCGCCTCGGCGCAGGCGACCGGGAGCGCGTCCGGTGCCGCCACGACCTCGTCCGGTCCAGGCTCGAGCGGCGCGGGGACCACGCCGACGGGTCCCACCGGCCCCACGTCGTCGGCGGGCGTCTCGATGGTTGTCATCGCCATCATCGGGATCATCCTGATCGCCGTCATCGCGCTCGGCTGGCTGGTCGTCGGTCGAGGCCGGAAACCCGGCTCGACCAGCACGGCATCCGTCATCGGCGGGTCGGCCGTTGCCAACGATCCCTGCGAGGCGCTCCTCGAGGCCATGGCGAGCGCAAGGGCGGCCTGCGACGACGCGAGCCAGGCGGCCCAGGCAGCCGCCGATGCGAAGACCGCTGCCGATGCCCGGGTCGTCGACGCGCAACAGGAGCTCGACAAGGCCCAGAGCGAACAGCGGGCCGCGCAGGGCGAGCTCGACAAGGCCCTCGCCCCGCCGGACCAGGGCGCCGAGCTCGGCTCGACGTCCTTCGATGGCAAGGACATCCACGTCAGCCAGCTCGACGAGTCGCTGCTCCAGGGCGCTCGCGCGGCGGCGAATGCCGCCCATGCGGCCGCGGTCGGCGCGGCGACCTCGGACGCGGAGCGGCAGGCCGCCCAGGACCAGTGGGTCGAGGAGCTTCGGAGGATCGACGGGCCCGACGGGCTCGACTACGTGCGGGCCAACGCCAACGCCCTGCGGGACTGGCTGATCCAGGCGGCCCGCGACCGGCTGAGCGCGGCCGAGGACGCGCTGGCGGCCGCCCAGCAGGCGCTCGAGGAGGCCAGGGCAGGGGCGAAGCAGGCCGCGGACGCGGCTACCTCGGCCAGGCAGCGCGCCGACGAGGCCTGCGCCAGGGCAGCGGCCGCGGAGAAGGCCGCGATCGACGCCGGCTGCTACACGCCGCCCGCACCGCCAAAGCCGGCGGCCCAGCCCGAGCCGCCCACCCCGCAGCCACCCGCGCCGCCGACCCCGCCGACCCCGCCTGGTTCTGGCCCGAGGGCGTCGTGCCCCTGCTGACCTGGGGCAGCGGCATGATCGCCGCCGTGGACTGCCGCAGCGCGGAGGGCACCGTCGTGC
>DASUHU010000177.1:0-5761 GCA_036273395.1 Candidatus Limnocylindrales bacterium | reverse complement strand
GGCATGGCTCCGCTCGACGACGTTCCCGCTCGACGACGACGGCCTGCACGCGCGGGCGGCCGCGGAGCGGGTCGTCGTCTGGACCGACGACTCGCTGCGGGAGCGCGCGGTTCCCGGCGGAGAGCCGGAGCTCCCGGCCGGTCGCGGCATTCTTCGCGCGGTCGCGGTCGCGCCGCTCGCCACGAGCGACGGCGGGGTCGCGGGCACGCTCGCGATCTCGTATGACGATCCCCGGTCGATCGATCCCGACGCGCTGCAGCTCCTCGGGACGCTCGCGGATCTCGCATCCGTGGCGATCGCGAACGCCCGCCTCGAGGCCGATGTCCACGCCCGCGCGGCGGACCTCGCCGCGAGCGAGGAGCGGGCCCGGCTCGCGCGCGAGCTCCACGACTCGGTGACCCAGGCGCTGTTCTCGATGACCCTCCAGACGCGAGCGGTCGAGCTGCTCCTCGACCGGGATCTCGACGCGGCGCGGGAGAAGCTGGGGTCGCTCCGCGAGCTCCAGCGCGACGCGCTCGCGGAGCTCCGCTCGCTCGTGTTCGAGCTCCGTCCCAGCGGGATCGCCGAGCAGGGCCTCGTCCACGCGCTCCGAACCCATGCCGCGGCGATCGAGGGCCGGATCGGCCTCCCGGTGGCATTCGAGGCGTCGCTCGATGAGGGCTCGGTCGAGATCCCGATCGACGTCGCCGAGGCCCTGTACCGAATCGCGCAGGAGGGCCTCCACAACGTCGTCCGGCACGCCCGCGCCAGCCGTGTGGAGCTGCGATTGACCGGGGGGGCGGCCGGGCTGGGCCTCTCGATCGTCGATGACGGCGTGGGCTTCGACCCCGACGCCATCGAGTCGGGCCACGTCGGGATCGAGAGCATCCGGGCGCGCGCCGAACGCCTCGGCGGCAGCGTCGGGATCGACAGCCGGCCCGGCCGCGGGACGCGGATCCACGTTCGGGTTCCGCTGGCGGGCTCCGTTTCGGCCTGAGCTCGGGTGGCGCTCGTGGCTCGTCGGGCGCCGACCTCGGCATTTGTCCATGGCCGGTGCTCGACGTTCGCGCGTGGCGGGAACCCGACCGCCTCGGCCATCGTGTGGCCGTGACCGCGAGCCTCCCCGAACCGAGCCTGCCGATCGTCCAGGTCGTGTGCTGCGATCGTCGCGTTCGCGACGGCCTGTGCAGCGTCCTCGGCGCGAGCGCCCGGGCCACCGTCCCGGACCCGATCGACGATCCCAGCCGGGCCCTCGAGATCGTGGGACGCGATCAGCCGAGCGCGATCGTCGTCGACCTGGCGATTGCCGGTGGAGGCGACGCGCCCGCGTTCCTGGCCGCGCTGCGCGATCAGGCCCCCGGTGCCCGGATCCTCGTGATCGGCTGGAACGGCGAATCGGATGGCTGGGTCCGGAGTGCCGGCGCCGACGGGATCCTCCATGTGGACGGCCCCGCGGCCGATCTCGTGGACGCGATCGTTCCCGGATGGAGCGCCGCTGGCTGACGGCCCTCTAGAATTTCCGCCGCCCACCGCGGTCGCCTGCGACCCCCGCGCCTTCGGAGCCCGATGCCTGACGACGCCCCGATCCGCGTCCTCCTCGTCGACGACCATGCCGTCGTCCGAACGGGCCTGCGCAGCTTCTTCGACCTGCTCGACGACATCGATGTCGTCGGCGAGGCCGGCGACGGCCGCGAGGCGATCGAGCAGGCCCGGGACCTCCAGCCCGACGTCGTCCTGATGGACCTCCTCATGCCGAACGTCGATGGCATCGCGGCGACGGCCGTCATCCGGGCCGAGCTGCCGGAGACGGAGGTCGTGGCGCTGACGAGCTTCATCGAGGAGGACAAGGTGACCGCCGCGCTCGAGGCCGGCGCGTCCGGCTACCTCCTCAAGGACGCCGACGCGGAGGAGGTGGCGGCTGCCGTGCGCGCCGCCCATGCGGGCGAGGTCCATCTCGACCCTGCGGTGGCTCGCGTCCTCGCCGAACGGCTGCGCCACCGAGCGACCACGCCGGAGCCTGAGCCGCTCACGGAGCGCGAGCGGGACGTCCTCCGGCTCGTCGGCCAGGGGATGAGCAACAAGGAGATCGCGGCGGCGCTCGTCATCACCGAGCGAACCGCGCGGACATATGTGAGCAACATCCTCGGGAAGCTCGGGCTGGCCAGCCGGACGCAGGCCGCGCTCTACGCCGTGGAGCGCCACCTGGCCTGACATCCGGCGCCGCCACGGCGCCCCGCGGGCATGGACATTTGTCGAGCCCGAGTCCGCCACCTCCGTCGGTGGTCGCGGCCCTGTGCCGAGCGCACGCTCCCGTTCGTCGCCGATCGGGCGACCCGCAGCTCGGGAAGGGAGGGTGGCCCCCGTGCAGCACCATCGCGCCGGCTCCAGCCTCCGCGCGCTGCTCCTCGGCCTGGCCGTCGTCGCGCTTGCCGCCTGTGGCACCGTCGAGGCCCAGCCGGTCGGCGGCACCGTGTCCGTCCTCGCGACGTGGGACGGCGCCGAGCGGGACGCCTTCAAGGCCGTCGTCGCCCCGTTCGAGCAGCGGACCGGGATCAAGGTCACGTACACGAGCACGCGCGACCTCAGCGGCGTGCTCTGGAAGGACATCGCCACGGGCGACCTGCCCGACGTGGCCGGCCTTCCCGGGCCGGGCGAGATGCGCGAGTTCGCCCGCGCCGGCGCGCTCGTCGACCTGAACCAGGCGATCGACGTCGCGACCTACAAGGCCGAGACGGCTCCCGGCTTCGTGCAGCTCGGCACGGTCGATGACCGGCTCGTCGGGATGTTCGTCAAGGCCACGGTCAAGGGCCTCATCTGGTACGACCCGAAGAGCTACACGATGGGCGATCCGTCGACGTGGGACGAGCTCAAGCGCGACGCCGCGATCTCCTCCCGGGGCGGGGTCAAGCCGTGGTGCCTCGGGATGGAGTCGGGCGAGGCCTCGGGCTGGCCCGGGACCGACTGGATCGAGGACATCGTCCTCCACCAGAGCGGGCCCGCGGTCTACGACGACTGGGTCGCCGGCAAGGTCCCGTGGACCGCGGACCCGATCAGGCAGGCCTTCCAGACATTCGCCGCGATCGTCGCGCCCGAGGCGGTCTCCGGCGGCTCGGCCGGGGTCGTGGGGACGAGCTTCGGCGACGCCGGGACACCGCTCTTCTCGAGCCCGCCCGGCTGCCTGTTCCTGCACCAGGGCAGCTTCATGACCTCGTTCTTCCAGGCCAACAGCGGCGCCCGGGTGGGGGAGTACGACTTCTTCCCGTTCCCGACGATGGACGCCCGCTACCGGAGCTCGCTCATCGCGGCCGGCGACCTGTTCGGGATGTTCCACGACACGCCGCAGGCCCGGGCGCTCCTGACCTATCTCGCGAGCGCCGAGGCCCAGCAGCTGCTCGTCAAGGGCGGCGCAGCCCTCTCGCCGAACCTCCGCGTGACCGACTATCCGGACGACATCTCGACCCGCGAGGGCGAGCTCCTCCGGACGACGCAGATCGTCCGGTTCGATGCCTCCGACCTCATGCCCGAGGCGATGAACAGCGCCTTCGAGCACGCGATGCTCGACTTCGCCCGCGATCCATCGCAGCTCGACTCGATCCTCGAGTCGCTCGACCTCGTCCGGACCGGCGCACCCGCGACGGGACCGGCCCGGGTGAAGCCATGACGGCCACGGTCGCGGTAGCCCGGCTCCCGCTTCGGGCCGGCACGCGCATTGCCCAGGAGATCCGGGACCTCCTGCTCGGGCATTCGCGGGCCCTCGCCGTCGGCGGGCTCCTCGGGTCGGTGGCGCTGGTCGGCGTGGCGCTCGTCCTGTGGGCGTCGCAGCGATTCGCGCCGCCGCCGATGAGCTTCGTGACGACCGTCATCCCGGTCGCCGCGCACATCCCCATGATCCTGAGCTACGCGGTCGTCGGCGCGATCGTCGCCGCGCGTCGGCCGCGGAACCCGATCGGCTGGCTGATCCTCACGATCGGCGTCCTGTCGAGCAGCGTGCCGGTGATCGACTTCCTCGTCGCGGGCAGCAGCGGCCAGTTCGTGGCGGCCCCCGCCTGGATCGTGGTCCTCGCCTGGCTGGCCTCGAACTTCCACCTGCCACTGGTCGGGGCGACCGTCATCGTGATCTTCCTGATCTTCCCCGACGGCCGGGCGCTGTCGTCCCGCTGGTCGGGCGCCGCCTGGCTCGCGATCGGGGGCGCGCTCGTGGTCGGGCTCGGCCAGTCCCTGGACCCGTCCGGCCTGCGGTGGTACCCGACATTGCCGAACCCGACCGCCGCTCCGGCGTGGTTCGGCCCGTACGCGGTCGCCGTCCAGGTGGCCGGGCTCGGGCTCGTCATGGTCGCGCTCGGCATCGCGATGTGGGCGATGGCGATCCGCTATCGCGGGTACTCCCGCGCGGAGCGGCACGGCCTCGTGTGGCTGGCCCTGACCGTGGTCCAGCTCGCCGTGGCGGGCGGGACGCTCCTCATCGTCCGCTACGGGATCGTCGTGCCGCCCTCGGCCGGCGAGATCGTCCTCACGATCACGCTCGTCGCCGCGACGTTGGTGCCGCTGGCCGCGGTCGACGGGATGCTCCGCTTCCGGCTGTTCGACATCGAGCTCGTCCTGACCCACGCCCTGGTCTACGTGCCGCTGACCGGCTTCCTCGCCGGCCTCTACGCGGCCGCGGTGGCGCTGTTCACCCGGGTGTTCGTGGCGTTTACCGGCGACTCCTCGGACATCGTCGTGATCCTCTCGACGCTGATCGTCGCGGGCACGTTCACGCCGCTCCGGAAGGTCCTCGAGACCTTCGTCGACAGGCACTTCAAGCCGAACGCCCCGACGCCTGCCGAGCAGGCCCATGGCGAGACGGGCGGCAGCCTCGCGGGTCCATGGCCGGATGACGGCGCCCGCGAGCTCGATGCCGCCGCGGAGCTGCGCGAGCTCCAGGCCCGGCTGGCCCGGCTCGAGCGGGCGCTCGCAGAGCGCGGCTGAGAGTCCGGGCACGCCCGAGCGCCGTAACCTCGCCGTACCGTGACCGGCGTGCGAGGCCTCGTTCGCCTGATCCGTCGAGCCCTGGTGCCGCTTCATCGCGGCCAGGAGATCGGGCGAGGCCAGCGACTCGTGCGCGCGTTCCTCGTCGTGGCCGTCGGGATCGCCCTCGTCTGGGGGACGATGGCCGTCATCCGCGAGCGGCAGGAGACGGCTCGCACGACCGCTCGCTACGACCCGCCGGTCTGGGCCGGTCAGAACGTCCCCAACGCCTGCTCCGGAGGCTTCTACGCCCGGCAGCAGCAGACGATCGTCCTGACGATCGTCGGCCATTGCGCCACGCCCGGTGGCACGCTGCATGACACCGACGGCGGGGTCATCGGCACCTTCGGCCCGCTCGCACAGCTCCCGGACTGCCCGGTCGGCCGGTTCTGCTCGCCGTCGGACTTCCTGACGCTCGCCCTTGCGCCGGATCGGATCCCGTGGGGCCACCTCAACGCGGTCGACATGGGCGCCGGCGGCTACCGAACGTTCGCCGAGGGCACCCGGCCGCTGTCGTGCGGGGACATCGCGCTGGGCGACCGGATCGAGGTCGACGGGCGAGAGCACTACCGGACGGGCAGCGTGATCCTCACCGGCCCATATGACCACTCGACCGACGTGATCTTCCCGTGCATGGTCACGACGGACATCGCGGCGGTCACGTTCGACTCGGGGGCGGCGGTCCTCGACGACGGCCGGCCGGCGGGGATCGTGTCGCGCTCGATCGAGGGCTACCTCTCGTTCACGCCGCTCGCCGAGGGCCTCGAGAACCTGG
>DASUHU010000176.1:0-17090 GCA_036273395.1 Candidatus Limnocylindrales bacterium | reverse complement strand
GGCGACAACGTCGAGATGGGCGTCGAGCTCATCACCCCGATCGCGCTCGAGGTCGGCCAGCGGTTCGCCATCCGCGAGGGTGGCCGGACCGTCGGTGCCGGCGCGATCACGAGCATCGCGAAGTAGGGCTCGATGGCGAAGGTCGAGGCGCGTCCCACGATCCAGCTGGCCTGCACCGAGTGCAAGCAGCGGACCTACACGACGCGCAAGAACAAGAAGAACGATCCGAACCGGATCGAGCTCATGAAGTACTGCCCACACGAACGGCGACACACCCTCCATCGGGAGGCGAAGTAGCCGGACCACGCAGGGGTGTAGCTCAATTGGCAGAGCACCGGTCTCCAAAACCGGCGGTTGTAGGTTCGAGTCCTATCGCCCCTGCCAACCTCGCATCGAAAGGCTGAAACACCGTTGGGACGCATCCGTCGGTTCATCCAGGAGTCCGTGGCCGAGCTGCGGAAGGTCTCCTGGCCGACCCTGGAACAGACTCGCAACCTGACCGTGCTCGTGTTCACGGTCAGCTTCCTCGTGGGCGCGTTCGTCCTGTTCTGGGATCAGCTGTTCCAGTTCGTGATCGGCATCCTCTCGAAGAGCGTGGCATGAGCAGCTTCCTGCCGACCGAGACCATCGAGACCAAGGGTCCCGAGAAGCGCTGGTACGTCATCCACACGTACTCGGGCTACGAGAACAAGGTCAAGGCCAACCTCGAGCACCGGATCGAGTCGATGGGCATGGAGGACAAGATCTTCCAGGTCCTCGTCCCCATGGAGGACGAGATCGAGATCCGGCAGGGCCAGCGCCACACGGTCCAGAAGAAGGTCTACCCCGGCTATGTCCTCGTCGAGATGATCCTCGACCCCGACAGCTGGTTCGTCGTCCGGAACACCCCGGGCGTCACGAGCTTCGTCGGCGGCTCGAACATCCCGGGCGTCCGGAGCGAGCCGGTCCCGCTCGACGAGACCGAGGTCAAGCAGATCCTCCGGCACATGGGTGTCGAGACGCCCAAGTACAAGGTGGCCTTCACGAAGGGCCAGAGCGTCCGCGTCACGGACGGCCCGTTCGCGGAGTTCATCGGGACCGTGGACGAGGTCAACCCGGAGCGGAACAAGGTCAAGGTCCTCGTCAGCATCTTCGGCCGCGAGACGCCGGTCGAGCTCGACTTCCTGCAAGTCGAAAAGCTCTAGGAGGTCGCGCTCGTGGCGAAGAAGATCCGGATCGTCCTGACCCTGCAGCTGCCGGCCGGCAAGGCCACCCCCGCGCCGCCCGTCGGCACGGCCCTGGGCCCCCACGGCATCAACATCGTCGAGTTCACGAAGTCCTACAACGAGAAGACCGCGGACAAGGCCGGCCAGATCATCCCGGCCCAGATCACCGTCTTCGAGGACCGCTCGTTCACGTTCATCCTCAAGACGCCGCCGGCAGCCGATCTCCTGCGCAAGGCGGCCGGGATCGACAAGGGCGCGGCGACGCCGAGGCGCGAGAACGTCGGTCGGGTGACCCGGGACCAGGTCCGGGAGATCGCCACGATCAAGCTCGCCGACCTCTCGGCGAACGACCTGGACGCCGCCTCGAAGATGATCGAAGGCACTGCCCGGAGCATGGGCATCGAGGTCGTCGGCTAGCACCGGCGCGGCGATCGGGGCTCACCCCGGCCCCGAATCGATCGAGTGGGGGAGGCCGGACCACCGGCCGGAAGGGAGCGACATGGCACACGGCAAGCGGTACGACGAGGCCGCCAAGCTCGTCGAGATCGGCAAGGTCTACGACCCGGGCCAGGCGAGCCAGCTCGTCAAGGACACCGGGACGGCGAAGTTCGACGCCTCCGTCGAAGCCCATCTCCGGTTGGGCGTCGACCCCCGCCATGCCGACCAGATGGTCCGCGGCACGGTCGTCCTGCCGAGCGGCACGGGCAAGGTCACCCGGGTGGCCGTGTTCGCCCAGGGCGAGAAGGCCCAGGAGGCGCTCCGCGCGGGCGCCGACGAGGTCGGTGGCGAGGATCTCGTCAAGAAGGTCGAGGCCGGCTGGCTCGACTTCGACGTGGCGCTCGCGACGCCCGACATGATGGGCCAGGTCGGCCGGCTCGGGAAGATCCTCGGCCGGCGGGGGCTCATGCCCAATCCCAAGGCCGGGACGATCACGTTCGATCTCGACCGCGCGATCCGAGAGGTCAAGGGCGGCCGTGTCGAGTTCAAGGTCGACAAGGCCGGGATCATCCACGTCCCGATCGGGAAGGTCTCTTTCGAGTCGGACCAGATCCTCGCCAATCTCACGGCCCTCGTGGACGCCGTGAACCGGGCCAAGCCGACGGGCGCGAAGGGGACGTATCTCCGGACGCTCACGATCGCGAGCACGATGGGCCCGGGGATCCGCGTGGATATCCCAGGGGTCCTGGCCGCGGCTGCCGCGGCCTGATCGATCGCCCGCCCCGAGGGGCGGCTCCCGGCGGGAGGAACCGCCGGACCAGACGCGGTGGCGGCCGAGAGGCCGGCCACCTACGATCACACGTGACGGACCGCTGAAGACAGCGTGCGCTCCGGGACGCGGCGGGTGACGCCGGCGGACCGGGCTTGATCCGCCGGATCGGATCGGAGCATCGCTCCGGGGACGACGGCAGGCACGCCGAGGCAGGGCCGGGAGCGTTCTCCGCGATTCGCGGTGCGCGGCTCCCCCTGCGGTTCGAGGCATCGCCCGATCGGGCGACCGTCGCAGGGGTTCGAGGGTCCGATGACCCGAGCGCCCACCGCCGCGCGCCGGCCGCGCGCCCGCACAGGAGGACGCCATGCCAACCGAGGCCAAGCGTGCAACCGTCGCCGAGCTGCGCGAGCAGCTCTCGCGGTCGAGCACGCTCATCGTCTCGGAGTACCGCGGCCTGACGGTCAAGGAGATCGCGGAGATCCGCCGCAGCCTGCGCAAGCAGGACGTGGCCTATCGCGTGGTCAAGAACCGGCTCATGCGAATCGCCGCCGCCGACACCCTCGGCGAGGCGCTCGACGGGCTGCTCTCGGGACCCACCGCGATCGCGTTCGGGACCGACGAGGCGGCGACGGCGAAGGCCGTCATCGACGCCGTCCGACCGTTCCGCCAGGTCCGGATCACCGGCGGCCTGCTGGGCCGCCGGGCGATCGACGCCGACGGGGTCACCCGCCTGGCGACACTCCCGCCCCGGGAAACCCTGCTGGCCCAGCTGGCCGGCGCGTTCGCGGCGCCGATGGCGACCGCGGCCGGGCTTTTCGACGCTCCCGCCCGGGATGTCGTCGGGCTCGTCGCCGCGCTGGCCGACCAGAAGGCCGCCTGACCGCTCGCCACCCAACCCTCGACACCACAGCTAGGAGACCGATCCCACATGGCCACCATCACGTCCGACCAGCTCCTCGAGGCATTCGAATCGATGACCGTCCTCGAGCTGTCGGAGTTCAAGAAGAAGTTCGAAGACCGATTTGGCGTCACCGCGGCGGCCCCCGTCGCCGTGGCAGCCGCGCCGGCAGCCGGCGGCGCCGCCGCCGAGGCGGCCCCGGCCGCCGAGGAGCAGACCGAGTTCTCGGCGATCCTGGCCGAGGTCGGCCCCAACAAGATCCCGGTGATCAAGGTCGTCCGGGAGTTGACGGGCCTGGGCCTCAAGGAGGCCAAGGACCTCGTCGACGCGGCGCCGAAGCCCGTCAAGGAGGGCGTCGCGAAGGACGAGGCCGAGAAGATCAAGACCGCCCTCGAGGAGCAGGGCGCCAAGGTCGAGATCAAGTAAGGCCCTCGAGCGGTCGATCCGTTCGTTGGCTGCTGCGGGCGGCGACGCACGCACCTTCGAGTGCGCTCGTCGCCGTCCTCGCAGCCGCCTTCGCCTCGACCGCTCCCGTCCGATCCGTTCGTTGGCGCTGCGTGCCGGAAGCCCGATTGGCAGGCGTTTGACAGATTGCCGCCCAGCGATACAATCTGTCGTTCTGTGAGCGCGGCCCTTCCCTCTTCCCTCCTGTCCCGCCAAGGAGCGGCTGTTCATGCTGTCCACCGCTGAGTCGTCGACCCTCACTCGTGCGTCGGCGGCGCGAAAGCGCTATGCCCGCATCCCCGAGGTCCTGCCGGTCCCGAACCTCATCGAGCTCCAGCTCGAGTCGTTTCGGTGGTTCATCGACAAGGGCCTGCGAGAGCTGTTCGACGAGATCAGCCCGATCAAGGACTTCACCGGCAAGGTCATGGAGCTCCAGTTCCTCGACTACGAGTTCGGGGAGCCGAAGTACTCCGAGGACGAGTGCCGGACGAAGGACCTGACCTTCAGCAAGCCGCTCTACGTCAACGTCGAGCTCCTGATCAAGGAGACGGGCGAGATCCAGCGCCAGCGGGTCTACATGGGCGACTACCCCTGGATGACCGATCTCGGGACGTTCGTCATCAATGGCGCCGAGCGGGTCGTGGTGTCGCAGCTCGTCCGCTCGCCGGGCGTCTACTACTCGATCGATTCGGACCTCTTCAACCAGACCGGCCGGGAGCTCTTCACGGCCAAGGTCATCCCGAACCGCGGCGCGTGGCTCGAGTTCGAGACGACGAAGGCGGACCAGCTTTACGTCAAGGTCGACCGGAAGCGGAAGATCCCGGCGACGACGCTCCTCCGCGCGGTCGGCTACGAGACCAACGACGAGATCGCCGCGCTGTTCTCGCCGGTCGACGTCGACCCCGAGCACCCCTTCATCGCGAACACCCTGGACAAGGACATCACCCGGACGCCTGCCGAGGCGCTGATCGAGGTCTACAAGAAGCTTCGGCCGGGCGACCCGCCGACGGGTGACAACGCCCGTGCGCTGGTCGAGGGCCTGTTCTTCAACTTCCGCCGCTACGACCTCGGTCGGGTCGGCCGGTACAAGTTCAACAAGAAGCTCGATGGCGCCGCGACCCGGATGGGCATCGAGCTCGACCGCGAGAGCCGGACCATCACCCGCGAGGACATCGCCGCGATCGTCGGCCAGCTCATCGAGTCGAACCGCGGGATGCATCCAAAGGACGACATCGACCACCTCGGCAACCGCCGGATCCGGGCCAATGGCGAGCTGATCCAGAACGCCTTCCGGATCGGCCTGCTCCGGATGGAGCGCGTCGTCCGCGAGCGGATGACGATCCAGGAGATCGACAAGGCCACCCCGAACGCGCTCATCAACATCCGGCCGGTCGTGGCCGCGATGAAGGAGTTCTTCGGCGGCAGCCAGCTGAGCCAGTTCATGGACCAGACGAACCCGCTGGCCGAGCTGACCTCGAAGCGCCGCCTGTCGGCGCTCGGGCCGGGCGGCCTGTCCCGCGAACGGGCCGGGTTCGACGTCCGCGACGTCCACCACAGCCACTACGGCCGGATCTGCCCGATCGAGACCCCCGAGGGCCCGAACATCGGCCTCATCGGCTCGCTCGCGACGTACGGCCGGATCAACAGCTACGGCTTCATCGAGACGCCCTACCGCAAGGTCAAGCGGACCATCGGCTGGGACGAGGCCGGCACGGACGGCTTCGAGGCCGGCACGGACCTCCTCGCCAAAGGCGGCGCGGTCGTCCTCAAGAAGGGCCACAAGCTCAACGACGCTGCCCGCGACGAGCTGAAGAAGCAGAAGCTCAACGCCTTCCCGATCCGCCCGATCGTCACCGACCAGATCGAGTACCTCCCCGCGGACGAGGAGGAGGAGCACGTCGTGGCCCAGGCCAACGCCGCGCTCGACAAGGAGGGCCACTTCGTCGACGACCGGATCCCGTCGCGCTTCCGCGACTCGTTTCCGGAGGCCCGCCCGGATCAGATCGAGTACATGGACGTCAGTCCCAAGCAGGTCGTGTCCGTCGCGACCGCGCTCATCCCGTTCCTCGAGCACGACGACGCGAACCGGGCCCTCATGGGCTCGAACATGCAGCGCCAGGCCGTGCCCCTGCTCGAGCCGGAGGCTCCGATCGTCGGGACCGGCATGGAGGAGCGGGCGGCTCGCGACTCGGGCCAGGTCCTCGTGGCGAATCGCGCCGGCGTGGTCACGAGCGTGACGGCCGAGCGGGTCCGGATCGAGGCCGACTCGGGCGAGCTCGACGAGTACAAGCTCCAGAAGTTCGTCCGCTCGAACCAGGGCACGTGCATCAACCAGCGCCCGATCGTCGACGTCGGGGCGCGCGTCGCCGCCGGCGACCCGATCGCCGACAGCTCCTCGACCGACCAGGGCGAGCTGGCCCTCGGCCGGAACGTCCTCGTGGCGTTCATGAGCTGGGAGGGCGGCAACTACGAGGACGCGATCGTCATCAGCGATCGGCTCGTCCGCGACGACCTGTTCACGAGCATTCACATCGAGAAGCACGAGATCGAGTCCCGGGACACCAAGCTCGGGCCGGAGGAGATCACCCGCGACATCCCGAACGTCGGCGAGGAGTCCCTCAAGGACCTCGACGAGGAGGGCATCGTCTACATCGGGGCCGAGGTCCGCCCCGGCGACATCCTCGTCGGCAAGATCACCCCGAAGGGCGAGACGGAGCTGACCGCGGAGGAGCGCCTCCTCCGGGCGATCTTCGGCGAGAAGGCCCGCGAGGTGAAGGACAGCTCGCTCCGCCTGCCCCACGGCGAGCGGGGCAAGGTCGTGGAGGTCCGCGAGTTCCGGCGGGAGCTCAACGACGATCTCCAGCCGGGCGTCAACCGCCTGGTCCGGGTGTCGGTCGCCCAGAAGCGCAAGATCTCGGTCGGCGACAAGATGGCCGGTCGCCACGGCAACAAGGGCGTGATCGCGAAGATCCTGCCCCAGGAGGACATGCCGTTCCTGCCGGACGGCACGCCCGTCGACATCATCCTCAACCCGCTCGGCGTCCCGAGCCGGATGAACATCGGCCAGATCCTGGAGACCCACCTCGGGTGGGCCCTCCATGCCAAGGGCGAGACCGCCGCGACCGCCGTCTTCGACGGGGCAAGCGAGCAGCAGATCAAGGCCGAGCTCGTGGAGGCCGGGCTGCCAGAGGACGGCAAGATCGTCCTGCGCGACGGCCGCTCGGGCGAGGCGTTCGATCGCCCGATCACGGTTGGCTACATCTACATGCTCAAGCTCCACCACCTCGTCGAGGACAAGATCCACGCCCGGTCCACCGGCCCATACAGCCTGATCACCCAGCAGCCGCTGGGCGGCAAGGCCCAGTTCGGCGGCCAGCGCTTCGGCGAGATGGAGGTCTGGGCGCTCGAGGCCTACGGCGCGGCGAACATCCTCCAGGAGCTGCTGACGGTGAAGTCGGACGACGTCCTCGGGCGCGTCCAGACCTACGAGGCCATCGTCAAGGGCGAGGAGATCCAGCCACCGCGCGTCCCCGAGTCCTTCAAGGTCCTCATCAAGGAGCTTCGCAGCCTCGGGCTCAACGCCGAGATCCTCGATCAGAACGACGAGGAGATCCCGCTCGCCGAGGACGACGCCTCCGGCTACCTGCTCCCCGATCTCGGCGGGATCAACCTCGCCGGGTTCGAGGACTAGTCACGACACCTTCCCCGCGGCTTCGGGCCCTGAAGCCGCTCGCTCTCGCGACCGATCGCGCGGTCGGGCCACACCGCGCGGAGGAGACCGATGCTCGAAGTCAATAACTTCAACGCGATCCGCATCTCGCTCGCCAGCCCGGACCAGATCCGGGAATGGTCGAAGGGCGAGGTCACCAAGCCCGAGACCATCAACTACCGGACGCTCAAGCCGGAGAAGGACGGGCTGTTCGACGAGCGCATCTTCGGTCCGACCAAGGACTGGGAGTGCTACTGCGGCAAGTACAAGCGGATCCGGTACAAGGGCATCATCTGCGACAAGTGCGGGGTCGAGGTCACCCGGAGCAAGGTCCGGCGGGAGCGGATGGGCCACATCCAGCTCGCGAGCCCGGTCAGCCACATCTGGTACTTCAAGGGCACGCCGAGCCGGCTCGGGATCCTGCTCGACATCAGCCCCCGGAACCTCGAGCGGATCCTGTACTTCGCCCTGTCGATCGTCACCACAACGGATGAGGACGTCCGGCATCGCCTTGCGGCCCAGCTCGACGAGGAGGCGGCGGGCCGCGGCGGCAAGTCCGGCCAGCGCCTGGCGGAGCTCGAGGACGAGCTTCGGGCCAACATCGACAAGACCCGTGACGAGCTCGCCGCCCAGCTCGCGGCCACCCGTGAGGAGCTGGAGAGTCAGCGCGCCACCCGGACCGAGCAGATCGTCGCCGCGGCCCAGGTCGTCGAGGCTCGCCTCGCGGAGCTCAAGAGCGGCACGGCCGACGACACGATCGTGTTCGAGCCCACCGGCGAGGTCATCGTGGCCGCGGGCGACAAGGGCGGCAAGACCGCCACGAGCCGCCTCCGGGCGGTCGTCCAGGCCGAGACCGAGCGCGTCAACGACGAGATCCAGTCCCGCGAGCGCGACGAGGCCACGGCCGTCGACCAGAAGGTTGCCGACCTCCGGGCCGCGATGGACGAGGCCCTTCGCAGCGAGCGCGAGCAGCTCGCCGACCAGGCCCAGGGCCAGAAGGACGAGGTCCGCAAGCTTCGCGACGAGCTCGAGGCGATCAAGCCCCTCGTGACCCTCGGCGAGGTCGAGCAGCGGAACCTCGAGGATCGCTGGAACCAGACCGGCAAGGGCCGGCTGTTCGCCGCGGGCATGGGCGCCGAGGCGGTCCGCGACATCATCACCCGGATGGACCTGGAGGCCCTGGCCCGCCAGCTCCACGTCGAGGTCCGGACGAGCTCCGGCCAGCGCCGCAAGAAGGCGATCAAGCGGCTCCGCCTGATCGAGGCCTTCCGCCGCTCCGGCACCCGACCCGAGTGGATGATCCTCTCGGTCCTGCCGGTGATTCCGCCGGACCTCCGGCCGATGGTCCAGCTCGACGGCGGCCGCTTCGCGACCTCCGACCTGAACGACCTCTACCGCCGTGTCATCAACCGCAACAACCGCCTCAAGCGGCTCCTGGAGCTCGGCGCGCCCGAGATCATCATCCGCAACGAGAAGCGGATGCTCCAGGAGGCCTGCGACGCCCTGATCGACAACGGCCGCCGGGGCCGGGCGATCGCGGGCACGGGCAACCATCGCCTCAAGAGCCTGTCCGACATGCTCAAGGGCAAGCAGGGCCGGTTCCGCCAGAACCTCCTCGGCAAGCGGGTCGACTACTCGGGCCGCTCGGTCATCGTCGTCGGGCCGGAGCTCAAGCTCCACCAGTGCGGCCTGCCGAAGAAGATGGCCCTCGAGCTGTTCAAGCCATTCGTCATGCGCCAGCTCGTCGAGAAGGGCTTCGCCCACAACATCAAGAGCGCCAAGCGCATCGTCGAGCGCGTCCGGCCAGAGGTCTGGGACGTCCTCGAGGAGGTCATCAAGGACCACCCGGTCCTCCTGAACCGCGCCCCGACGCTCCACCGCCTCGGCATCCAGGCGTTCATGCCGGTCCTCGTCGAGGGCTCGGCGATCCAGATCCATCCCCTCGTCTGCACGGCCTTCAACGCCGACTTCGACGGCGACCAGATGGCGGTCCACGTGCCGCTGTCCTCGGCCGCCCAGGAAGAGGCCCGGACGATGATGCTGTCGACCGCGAACCTGCTGTCGCCGGCCGACGGCACGCCGGTCGTGGCGCCGACCCAGGACATGGTCCTCGGCTGCTACTACCTGACAATGGAGCGCCCGGCCCCGAAGGGCTCGCAGATCCGGTCCTTCGCGGACGAGGACGAAGCGCTCTACGCGTACGAGCTCTCGGCGCGCGGGCTGGCGACCGCCAGCGGTCGAATGGAGGCCCACGCGGGCGACGGCGCCGACGGCGCCGACGGCAGCGGCGAGGCCCACGCGGCCACGGATGCCCACGCTCCGGTGATCCTGACCCTCCACCAGCCGATCGACGTCGTCGTGAAGGCCTGGGACGAGGAGGCCGGCGAGCTCCGGCTGCAGCGCCGTCGGACCACGGTCGGCCGGATCCTCTTCAACGAGATCGTCCCGGACAAGATGCGCTTCGGGCCCGATGCCGACCGGGTCATGCGCCGGGCCGACCTCAAGCACCTCGTGGACGAGTGCTACCGGCTGCTCGGCCCGGACGAGACGGCGAACCTCGTCGACGGCATCAAGAGCGTCGGCTTCCAGTACGCGACCCGGGGCGGGATGACGATCGGGCTGTGGGACATCGCCACGCCGAGCGACAAGTCGCAGCGCCTCGGCGCGAGCGACAAGCTCGTGGCCGACATCGAGACCCAGTACCAGCGCGGCCTCATCACCGATGAGGAGCGCTACGAGCAGGTGGTCGACCTCTGGCAGCGGACGACGAAGGACGTCTCCGATGCGATGATGGCCAGCCTGCCGGAGGACAACAGCCTCCGGATGATGACCGACTCCGGGGCCCGAGGAAACAAGGGCAACATCGGGCAGCTCGGGGCGATGCGAGGCCTCATGGCCGACCCATCGGGCCGGATCATCGACGTGCCCGTGCGGAGCAACTTCCGCGAGGGCATGACCGTCCTCGAATACTTCATCAGCACCCACGGCGCCCGGAAGGGCCTGGCCGACACCGCCCTCCGGACGGCCGACTCGGGCTACCTCACCCGGCGCCTCGTCGATGTCGCCCAGGACGTCATCACCCGCGACGAGGACTGCGGCACGGAGGAGGGGAGCTGGATCACGGCGGTCGACACGGCCGACATGACCGGCGCCACCTGGCCCGCGACCGACCCGACGTCGCGTCGCGCGGTCCTCGATGAGTTCCGGAAGCGGCTCGTCGGCCGCCTCGCAGCGGCCCCCATGCCCGATCCGAGCTCGAAGGCCAAGAATCCGCCGCTCCTCGTCGATCGCAACGAGCTGATCACCGAGGAGCTCGCGCAGAAGCTCGAGACGGCGGGGATCGAGGAGGTCCTCGTCCGGTCACCCCTGACCTGCGAAGCCCGCTACGGCGTCTGCCGCCGCTGCTACGGCCGGAACCTCGCCACGGGCGAGCCGGTCGGCGTCGGCGAGGCCGTCGGGATCATCGCCGCCCAGTCGATCGGCGAGCCCGGCACGCAGCTGACGATGCGGACGTTCCACACCGGCGGCGTGGCCGGCCTCGACATCACCGCGGGCCTGCCCCGGGTCGAGGAGCTGTTCGAGGCCCGCGTGCCCAAGGGCAAGGCCGAGATCAGCCACATCGACGGTGGCGTCAGCATCATCCGGGGCGACGGCGGCACGAAGGTCAAGGTCACGAGCCGCGAGAGCTACGACTCCACGGTCAGCCTGCCCGACGGCGCCGAGGTCCTCGCCGCCGCCGGCGACGCGGTCGCGGCGAACCAGGCCATCGCTCGCGTCGAGGGTGGCCCGGATGTCCTCGCTCCCGTCCAGGGCTTCCTCGTCAAGACCGAGGATGGCCTTGCGATCCGGGCCGAGGACGTCGTCGAGCGCGAGTACGCGATCTCGCACAACGCCCGCCTCCTGGTCGAGGAGGGCCAGCTCGTGCGGGCCGGCGATCCGATCACCGACGGGCCGATCAACCCGCAGGAGTACCTCGAGACGCGGGGCCGGGACGCGGTCCAGCGGTACCTGGTCAAGGAAGTCCAGAAGGTCTACCGGAGCCAGGGCGTCACGATCAACGACAAGCACATCGAGATCATCGTCCGGCAGATGCTCCGGAAGGTCCGCATCGACCAGCCGGGCGACAGCGACCTGCTCCCGACCGAGCTCATCGATCGGCTCGACTTCGAAGAGGTCAACAATCGCGTCCTGGCGGAGGGTGGTGAGCCGGCAACGGCCCAGACCGTCCTACTGGGCGTGACGAAGGCCTCGCTCAACACCTCCAGCTTCCTGGCCGCGGCGTCCTTCCAGGAGACGACCCGGGTGCTCACCGAGGCGGCCATCAATGGCGCCAAGGATCACCTGATCGGGCTCAAGGAGAACGTCATCATCGGCAAGCTGATCCCGGCCGGGACCGGTGCGCCGGCGAACCTCGCGGCCCGCAAGGAGCGTGAGCGGCGGGCGGCCCTGGAGGCCCTCGCCGGCGAGGCCCTGGCCGAGGGCGAGGCCTACAACCCCTTCCTCGACGCCGGCGACGTGCCGGCCGAAGAGGAGCCCGTGCTGGCCCGAGCCGGCGTTGCCGAGGGCGAGGCCGAGGCGTTCAACCCGTTCCTGGCCGACGCGAAGGCGGGAACGGGCGAGCCGGAGAACCCCGAGCTCCTCGGTGGTGACGACGACGACCCCGAGGAGGGGAGCGGGGCAGACTGACCGCTGCGCCTCCCGACCGGAGGCCGAGCTGATCGCGCGACCCGTCCACCGGACGGGTCGCAATGTTTCGGGAGGTGCCGTGGCCGGGCTGCGGACCGCCGGGGGTCGCCACTCGTGGCGTGGCCGCGTGGCCGCGCCCGCGATCGCGCTTGCCGCGGCGGCCACGCTGGCGCCCGCGCTCCTCGTGGGCCTGCCAGCGCGTCCCGCCGCGGCTGCCGCGTACGACCGCTTCTACGCCAATTTCGCGGGCGAGGAGCTGATGCGCGCGATGAACGCCGACCGGGCGGCGCTCGGCATCCGGGCCCTTGCCACGGACGCGACGCTCGAGGACCTGTCGCGTGACCGGCCGATCGTCTGCCCGTCGAACGGCAGCCTGATCATCCGGGGCCGGGCCAGGGACATGGCCGACCGGAACTACCTGAGCCACGACATCCCGGGCTGCACGGAGGCCAGCGGCGCGGCCTACGGAACCTTCGACCTGCTCAAGACGGCGGGCTACACGTTCCTCGCGGTGGGCGAGGACATCGCTGGGAACACCTACCCCGACACGGCCACCTCGTACGCCACCGGCTGCGACCTCGGCGGCGGGTCGTGCCGGGGCTCGATCACCCTGCCCACGACGGTGGCCGTTGCCGAGCGCGGCTTCATGGACAGTTCCGGCCATCGAGCCAACCTGCTCTCGACGACGTACGACCGGTTCGGCTGCGGCGCCTGGTCATCCAGCTCGGGAAACCACCTCTTCTCGTGCTACTTCGTCCAGCAGGGCAATGGCGCGCTCGACGGGACCGGACCGGCCTTCTCGGACGAGAGTGGCGTCGGGGCGACCTTTGCGGTCGGCAGCCGTCCGACCTTCACCGCCACGGTCGGCGACGCCCATTCGGTCCTGGCCGATGGCTGGGCGGCCATCGACGGAAAGCACATCCACGACTGGGCCTGGGACCATGCCGGTCGGTCGGCCAGCGTGAGCGTCATGGCGCCCGTGCTCGCTGCCGGCGTCCACACCCTCACGTGGTGGGCTCGCGACGCGTCGACCCGACCCAGGCAGACGTCGTTCACGTTCCAGGTCGGTACCGCCCCGACCCCGACGGCGACGCCTCGTCCGACCGCTCGTCCGACCCCCGGACCCAGCGCTCGATCGACGCCACCGCCGGCCCCGACATCCTCCGAGTCGCCCGTCGCTTCCGCGTCCTCCGCGTCGCCGACGACCGGGCCAGTCCTCTCGACCGCCCAAGCGTCGACGCAACCCGGGACATCCGCCCAGGCCGTCCCCGAGCGTGCGGCGAATCCGGCGGCGGCCTCGGGCGCGGAAGCCGGCGGAGGCACCCAGCCAGCCGGCCAAACGACCCGCCAGGGAGCTGCCGCGACGGCGGGGGCTGGCGACGCTGACGCCGCGATCGTGCTTGCGGCCGTCGGCCTCCTGGTCCTGCTGGGGGTCGGGCTCGTGCCCCCGGCCCTGTTCCTGGGACGCTCCCGGAGGCCGCCGCCGAGGCCGTGACCGAGGACCGCCGCGGCCTCCCCTGTGGCGGCGAATCGGCCCGCTCCCCGGGGCCGTTTCGTGTTTGACACTCCGTTTGGCCGATTGCTACACTCCGCGTTCGTGGCTCCGGAGGGGAGCCCGCTCGGCTGACCGTCACGGATCGCCGTCGGGAGTCTCACCGGACCGCCATCCTCGAGATGGGAACGCCCGGTCCTCGTCGGAGTCCTCCGACTCCGGCCGGGGGACCCGCGGCGGCGCCGCCGACGCGCCGTCCACCACCAGACAACGGTTGAAGGGAGCAGCGTCTTCGTGCCGACGATCAGCCAGCTCGTGCGCCACGGGCGGAAGGCCTCGATCAAGAAGATCAAGGCCCCGGCGATGCGCAAGAACTGGAATAGCCTGCGGCAACGCCAGGTGGCGATTCCGGGTGCCCCCCAGAAGCGCGGCGTGTGCCTGCAGGTCCGGACGATGACGCCCAAGAAGCCGAACTCGGCGCTGCGCAAGATCGCGCGCGTGCGGCTGACCAACCAGATGGAGGTCACCGCCTACATTCCCGGGATCGGCCATAACCTCCAGGAGCACTCGGTCGTGCTCGTTCGCGGCGGCCGGGTCAAGGACCTCCCGTCGGTCAAGTACCACATCATCCGGGGGACCCTCGACGCGGCCGGCGTGCGCGACCGCAAGCAGGGTCGCAGCAAGTACGGCGCCAAGTCCGCGCCCGCCGTGGGTGGCCGCTGATGCCCCGCCGTCCGACGATCGCCCGGAAGACGAAGTACGAGCAGATCCCGGCCAACCGGACCACGGCTCGCTTCCACGCCAAGCTCATGACCAACGGCAAGCGCCGGCTGGCCGAGCGCATCCTGCGGCAGGCCCTCGCCCGCGCCGAGTACACCTCCAAGCGTCCGGGCCTCGAGGTCCTCGAGGCCGCGCTCCGCAACGCGACCCCGATCATCGAGGTCAAGCCTCGCCGCGTCGGCGGCGCGACCTACCAGGTCCCGGTCGAGATCCGCGGCGATCGCCGCCTGTCGCTCGGCGTTCGCTGGCTCGTCCAGTCCGCCCGCAAGCGCAGCGGCAAGAGCATGAGCGAGAAGCTCGCCGCCGAGTTCGTCGACGCGATGAACGGCCTCGGGGCCGCGGTCAAGCGTCGCGAGGACACCCACAAGATGGCCGAGGCCAACCGGGCCTTCAGCCATTTCAAGTGGTAGTCCGGGGACGATAGGCGCCATGGCACGTCAGGTTCCGCTCGCCAGGACGCGGAACATCGGGATCATCGCCCACATCGACGCGGGCAAGACGACCGTGACCGAGCGGATCCTCTTCTACACGAAGAAGATCTACAAGATCGGCGAGGTCCACGAGGGCGCGGCGACGATGGACTGGATGCCGCAGGAGCAGGAGCGCGGCATCACCATCACGGCCGCGGCCACGACCTGCTTCTGGAACGAGCATCGCATCAACATCATCGATACGCCCGGGCACGTGGATTTCACCGTCGAGGTCGAGCGGAGCCTCCGGGTCCTCGATGGCGCCGTCGTCGTGTTCGACGGCGTCGCGGGCGTCGAGCCCCAGTCCGAGACGGTCTGGCGGCAGGCCGATCGGTACTCGGTGCCGCGGATCTGCTTCATCAACAAGCTCGACCGGACCGGCGCCGACTTCTGGCGCTGCGTCGACATGATCGTCGACCGCCTCGGGGCGCGGCCCGTTCCGATCCAGATCCCGATCGGTTCCGAGGACACCTTCGAGGGCGTGGTCGACCTCGTCGAGATGAAGGCGATCCTGTATCGCGACGATCTCGGGTCGAAGATCGACGTCGTCGACATCCCGGAGGGTCTCCGGGCCGAGGCCGCGAAGCATCGCGAGAAGCTCGTCGAGGCGGTCGCCGAGGTCGATGACGACCTGACCCACAAGTACCTCGAGGGCCAGGAGCTGACCGTCGACGAGATCCGCCATGGCCTCCGGCTCGGCACGCTCCAGTCGAAGTTCGTGCCCGTCCTCACCGGCTCCGCGCTCAAGAACAAGGGCGTTCAGCCGATGCTCGACGCGGTGACCTGGTACCTGCCCTCGCCGCTCGACGTCCCGCCGGTCATCGGCCTCCGACCCGGCACGGACCAGGAGATCGTCCGGACCGTCGACGACAAGGAGCCGTTCGCGGCCCTCGCCTTCAAGATCGCGGCGGACCCGTTCGTCGGGAAGCTCGCCTTCTTCCGGGTCTACTCCGGGACGCTCAAGGCCGGGTCCTACGTGCTGAACAGCACGAAGGACAAGAAGGAGCGCGTCGGCCGGATCCTCCAGCTCCACGCCAACCACCGCGAGGAGATCGAGGAGGTCTACGCCGGCGACATCGGCGCGATCGTGGGCCTGAAGGACACCTTCACGGGTGACACCCTGTCAGATCCGGACCACCCGATCCTGCTCGAGTCGATCAGCTTCCCGGAGCCGGTCATCGAGGTGAAGATCGAGCCGAAGACGAAGGCCGACCAGGACAAGATGGGCCTCGCCCTCCAGCGCCTGGCCGAGGAAGACCCGACGTTCCGGGTCAAGACCGATCCCGAGAGCGGCGAGACGCTGATCGCCGGCATGGGCGAGCTGCACCTCGACGTCATCGTCGACCGCATGATCCGCGAGTTCAAGGTCGCCGCGAACGTCGGCCGGCCGCAGGTCTCGTACCGCGAGACCATTCGCCGCGCCGCGGACGGGGACGGCCTCTTCAAGCGCCAGACCGGGGGCAAGGGCCAGTTCGGCCACGTGGTCATGAACGTCGAGCCCGGACCCAAGGGCAGCGGCTTCGAGTTCATCGACAAGATCGTCGGCGGGGCGATCCCGCGAGAGTTCATGCGGGCGGTTCAGATGGGCATCCGAGAGGCCCTCGACACGGGCATCTACGCGGGCTACCCGATGGTCGACGTCAAGGCCACGGTCTACGACGGCTCGTACCACGAGGTCGACTCGTCCGAGATGGCCTTCAAGATCGCCGCGTCCATGGCCGTCAAGGACGCCGTCGAGAAGGCCGATCCCGTGGTCCTCGAGCCGGTCATGCGGGTCGAGGTCACGCTGCCGGAGCAGTTCATGGGCGACGTCATCGGCGACCTGAACAGCCGCCGGGGATTGATCGAGGCGACGGAGATGCGCGGCACGACGACGGTCGTCCGGTCCTTCGTGCCGCTGGCCGAGATGTTCGGCTACGCCACGGACCTGCGGTCCATGACCCAGGGCCGGGCCAGCTATTCGATGGAGCTGTCGCACTACGCCGAGGTCCCGGGCAACCTGGCCCAGGAGCTCGTGGCCAAGTCCAAGGTCAGCTGAGCACCGGTCCGGGTACCGAGGAGCCAGGGAGAGCAATCGCACGATGGCCAAGAAGAAGTTCGAGCGCACCAAGCCGCACGTGAACATCGGCACGATCGGCCACATCGACCACGGCAAGACGAGCCTCACCGCGGCGATCACGAAGTACCTCTCGCTCA
>DASUHU010000175.1:0-10516 GCA_036273395.1 Candidatus Limnocylindrales bacterium | reverse complement strand
CACGCGTCCCAGCCTCGGAGCAGCGTCGCCGGCCCGGCGACCCAGAGGTCCGCCCCGGCGGCGGTCAGGGTCCAGACGTTGCTGCGGGCGACCCGGGAGTGGAGGACGTCCCCGACGATCGCGACCTTCCGGCCCGCCAGGAGTCCCGCGACCGGCCGGTCCGAGAGGGCACCATCGTCGAGCCGCTGCCGGATCGGGTAGAGGTCGAGCATCGCCTGGGTGGGATGGGCGTGCCAGCCGTCGCCGCCGTTGATGACGTTGCCTCCGAAGTGCCGGGCGACGAGGTACGGCGCGCCGCTCGTCGCGTGCCGGATGACCAGCACCTGGGCCCCGGTCGACTCGAGGGTCCGCATCGTGTCGAGCAGCGACTCGCCCTTCGTGACCGAGGAGCCCGAGGCAGACACGTTCACGACCGTCGCCCCGAGATGCGTCGCGGCGACCTCGAAGCTCACCCGCGTCCGGGTCGAGGCCTCGTAGAACAGGATCGTGACGTTCGTGCCTCGCAACACCGGCTCGATCGGCTGCTCGCCGCGGAGGCCGGCCGCCATCCGATCCGCGGTCCGCATGATGAGGTCGAGGTCCTCGACGCTGAGCTCGTCGACGTCGAGCAGGTGTCGGTGGGCCCACGCTGCGCCGGGCATCGGCTCAGGCCCGCTCCTCGTCAGCGAGCTCGCCGGGGCGCGGCTCGATGTCCACGGCGTCCTCGCCGGCGCGCGGCTCGATGTCCACGGCGTCCTCGCCGTCCAGCTCGGCGACCCGCACTCGGACGACCTCATCGCGCGACGTCGGCACGTTCTTGCCGACATGGTCGGCGCGGATCGGAAGCTCGCGATGGCCGCGGTCGACGAGGACGGCGAGGCGGATCGCCGTGGGGCGGCCGAACTCCCGAAGCGCGTCCATCGCGGCCCGGACGGTCCGGCCCGTGTACAGCACGTCATCGACGAGCACGACCGTCGCGTCGGCGATCGGAAACGGGACGTCGGTGCCCTTCACCACGGGGTGCGGCCCGAGCCGGGCGCGATCGTCGCGGTAGAACGTGATGTCGAGGGCCCCGACCGGCAGCCCCACCCCCTCGTTCGTCTCGATCGCCCGGGCGAGGCGATGGGCGAGGGTCACGCCACGGCGCTGGATGCCGACGAGGACCAGGCCGTCCGTGCCGGCCTGCTTCTCGACGATCTCATGGGAGATGCGAACGATCGCCCGGCGAATCTCGTCCGCGGTCATGATCCGGCGCCCGGTCATGGGCTGCTCCTTCCGGCCTCTCGGGACCTGGATCCGGCTCTCGCGGCCGGCTTCGAAGGCTCGCCGCAGTCTACCGCGCCCGCGCACTCCGGCGGGCTCCCGCCGCGGTCAGCCCTGGCCGTAGACGCGGACGGTGACGTTCGTGAGGCCGGCGTAGGAGCCGCAGCCGCAGATCGCGAAGAAGTCGGGGCGATACATGTCGATGAGGCGCCCGGTCCACTTGGCCGGACCGTAGTCGTTCACGACCCGCTGGAGGCAGCCGCCGGCACCGCAGATCACGATGATCGTGCCCCGCGGGACGGCGGTCATGGCCGTCGTCCCGTTGTCGTAGAACGAGGCAATCCCGCTCAGCGTGAAGAGCGGCGGCTTCCAGGCGGAGGCCGGGGAGACGGCCGGGACCGCCACGCTCGGCCGCGCGACGAGCAGTCTCGCGCCGGGCCCGAGCTCCACGAACGCGGTCGCCGAATCGAGGGTCGCCGCGGAACCGCCGGCGGCCGCGGAGATGGCCGACGCCCGCGTCGGTCGATCACCGAGGGTCGCGAGGATGACTGGCTGGAAGGCCGCTGCGTCGATCGGCTGATCGGGGCTGGGTTCGCGGGCGCCCACGAGTCCGGGCAGCGAGCCGAGCGCAAGCGCCGCGGTGAGCGCGACCCTTGCGACCGTCAGGCTGGGTCGCATCTGGGCCGGCAGGGTAGCAGCCGGCGACCCCGGCGCCAGCCCTGGACGGGCCACCGCGAGGCCCGCAGATCGTCAGGTCCGATCAGCGAACGATCTGGGGGTTGCCTCCGGGCACCGTCTGGACCTGGCCGAAGTCGTCCCCGCTCCAGGCGAGGATGTGGACACTGCTGAGCTGGCCGTCCTGCCCTGCCGGAGTCACCCAGCCGAGCCGGCCGCTGAGCAGCGAGAACCCGTGGAGCGCGGGAACCCCCGGCGAGGGCAGGGGCTGTGCGCCCGTCCGAATCGCGCCGAGCACCGGGTCGAGCAGGTCGAGCCAGAGACGCCCGACCGTCGAATCGGAGCCATCGGCGACCCAGATCGCGAGCTTCGTGCCATCCGGATCGAACCGGGCGTCGAAGGCCGAGACGCCGGTCGTCGCCAGGGTGACCGAGGTCCCGGCCGGGCCCACGGCCGGTGTCTCGGGCTGCGCGGACGCCGCATCGGAGGGCTGCAGCGGTGCCGCCCCCGGAACCGAGGGCGCGAGCTCCGGGGTCGCAACGGCCTGCGAGGGCTCCGACGAGCCCGCGCTCGAGTCCGTGGTCGAGGCGCCGGGCGAGGTCGAGGCTGCCGTCGCGGCGAGTGGTGCGGACCAGCCATCGAGGACGAGCGTGCCCTGACCGAGCCGCCAGCCGATGATCGACTGGGCGGCTTCGCTCGCCGACGGCGCTGGCGTCGCGGGCGCGCCCGACGGCGCGATCTCGTCCGTCGCGAAGACGGGCAGCAGGTCGCCCGCCCAGTAGGTCACGAAGCGGCCGGTCGGATCGATCGAGGGCAGCCACGCGGTGTCGACCCGGAAGCGCTCGATGAGCCCGGTCGCGGGATCGAGCAGGAAAGATCGCGGCGCACCCACGATTGCGGGCGAACCGGCACCCGCGTCGAGCTGCACCGGCAGGACCTCGCTCGCGACGATCTCGTCCCCGAACCAGCCGGAGAAGTACGTCTCCCCGTTGAAGGTCAGCTGCCTCGCCTGGTCATCGCCGACGTGCCACGCGTACAGGAAGGGTCCGCCGCCCGCGATCGGCTTCGCCGAGAAGGCGAGCCAGTCGCCGCTGGCGGAGTAGGCGGTTCCACCCACGACCTGGACCCCGCTGATGATCGCGTGGCCGCCGGACACGGGCTCGACGCTCGGCGCGATGCTCGGCTCGCTCGACGAGGCCGGGCTGCTCGAGGTCGGGCTCTGGGTGGGAGGCGCTGGGCTGACAGGCGCCCGGGAGGCGACAGTCGTCGGAACGGGCTGCGAGGGCGACGGCGAAGCTGCGCTGCCTGAGGGGGCCGGCGACGGCACCGACACGATGAGCACGGTTCCGCCGGCCGCCCCGCCCGGTCCGATGACCGCGACCTGATCGCTGTCCGGCGAGAGGACCACGTCCTGGGGCGGCCCACCGAGCTCAAGCGGCGTCGGGCTGCCCGCCGGGAGTGGCGCGCACGCGGGATCGCTCGTCGGGCAGGCGGCACTCACCGGCGCCTGGATGAGCGCATAGCTGCCGTCGGCGTTGCGCTGGATCCAGGCGACGCTGTCGGCGTTGGGGATCGCGATCTGCGTGGGCCCCGGCGGCTCGGTGATGACGGCCGTCAATGACGAACCCCCGCTCGCGGCGGGCGGGACGGGGGTTCCGCCCGGGACGAGCGCGACGGCAGCGGCGACGACGAGGACCACGAGCCCGCCCGAGAGCACGCCGAGCGGAACGCGCTGGCGTGCCGGCACGAGGGTCCCCAGCCGGGTGGCCGGGGATCCACCGGCGCGACCGCGCTGTGACTCCCGCTCGATGGCGGCGGACGTCCGAGCCCATAGGTCCCGAGGCGCGACGGGCGGGTTGTCCCGAAGCCCTCGCAGCAGCACCCGATCGTCGCGATAGGCCTGGGCGTCGAAGGTGCACTCCGGGCAGCGCGCGAGGTGCGCCTCGAGCCAGGCCTGGTCGGTCGTCTCGAGCAGTCCGTCGAGCCCTGCCGAGATCAGGGAGCGGGCTCGATCGTGCGACGACTCGTTGTCGTGATGTCGGCGACGGAACGGCAGGGTCATCGGCCGCCTCGCAGCGACGCGGCTCGCTCGGCATCGCGGCGCGATTCGGCGAGGCGCTCGGCCTCCTGCTCGGCCGCGAGCGCGCGACGCAGGCTCTCGCGGGCCCTGGTCAGGATCGCGCGGGCCGCGACGTGGCTCACGCCGAGGGCCGCAGCGAGCTCGAGCCCGCTCAGGTCATGGACCTCGGCGAGGAGGAGGGCGTCGCGCTGGCGCTGGGGGATTCGGTCGAGCGCCCGCTCGAGGGGACCGGAGAGCCGGAGCTCCATCGCGAGGTGCTCGGCCGAGGGCGCGGCGCCGCGAGACTCGCCGGTCCACGGGACCATCCGGACGATCTTGCGGTGGCGGATCTCATCGAGCGCGACGCGGTGCGCGATCTGGTACAGCCAGGCCCGGGCGTTCTCGTCCTTCTGGAGCGTCGCATACGCGCGATAGGCCTTCACGAACGCGTCCTGGGTGAGGTCGGCGGCGAGATCCGCGTCCCGAACCATCCGAACGAGGTAGGCGTAGATCTCCGAGTGGTGCTTCGCGAACAGCGTCTCGACGAAGATCCCGGCCTCGTCGTGATTCCAGGCTCCCGTCATCGCCCGACTTCCCGAGCGTCCGCGGACCCATGACCAGGGTTGCGCCGGTGAGCTGGCGACGGGCGGCACGGGGCTCCTTCTCGGGACGATCTGGCGGTGCTCATGCCGGGCACCGCAGCGGGACGAACGGTGGTCGCCAAGCCGGCGGAGGGACGGCGAGGCGTCCGACCGTGTGACGCGACGGCGTCATCGGCGGTCAGCCCGGCGGAGCCAGGCTGGACACGGCGGCGCTCGCCGGGGACCCGGGCGCCGCGCCGCCCAGCAGCTCGGCCACGGCATCCTCGGGGGCGACCGGGTTCACCGGCAGGCCCGTCCCGAGCTCGAGCCCGGCGATCGCCCGAAGGCGCGGGTGGAGCTCCCAGTGCCAGTGGAACGTCGTGTCGACCCGTTCGCGCAACGGCGCCGTGTGGAGGACCAGGTTGTAGGGTGGACCATCGAGGCTCCGGCCGACCACGCCAAGCACGCTCCGGAGCGCGACCGCGCTCGCGGCGACGTCGGGCTCGGATGCCTGGCCGAAATCCGCGGCGTGCGTCCGGGGCACGATCCAGACCTCGAACGGCGAGCGCGAGGCCCACGGGGCGAACGCGATCGTCGAGGCGTCCTCCCACACGACCCGGGCACCGAGGCGAGATTCGTCCCGGACCAGCCGGCACCACGGGCACTCGCTCTCGCGGATGACGAACCGGGCCGCGCCGCCCAGCTCCTCGCCCACCCGGTGCGGGATCAAGGGCAGGTCGTACAGGTCGATGCAGAGGTGGTTCGTCCGGGCACCGGCCTCCGCGCCCCAGTTCTGGACCACCTGGACGTAGTCGGTGAGACCCGCGGCGCGGGCCTCCGCAACGGCGTCGCGCGCGAGCCGGAGCATCTCGACGGCGCTGCCGCCAGCCGCGGCGAGCGTTCGATGCTCCCCGGGCGGCGCGACGATCGTCCGCCAGCTCCCGGCGGCACGGGCGGCCGCGAGGCTCACCTGGGCGAGTCCTGCGTCGGCCTCGCGGGCATCGGCCTCGGTCCCGACGAGGTTGAACGCGAAGTCCTTGAGGATCCGGAGCCGGACGCCGTCGCCGGGCGGCAGCCGACAGTTCTGGCAGTCCCCGCCATCGTCTACCGCCGAGGCCGGCAGGGCGAACCGGCGGCGGTCGTAATCCCGGTCGACGATCGTCGCGACCCACCAGCCGGTGATTGGATCCTTCCGGAGCTCGAACAGCCCGGCGCTCAGCGGACCACCTCGGGCATCGGCTCGTCGACCCGCGTCCGCCCCCCCATCCCGCGGCGCTGGAGCGGCGGTGGTGGCGCGGACGCCACGATCTCGGCCGCCAGCGCATTGGCGAGCGCCGCGGCGAACACCCGGCCGGCAGCCTCGACCGCGGCCGTCGATGGCGGCTCGTTGGCACGACCGAGCTCCCGAGCGATGGACGTCGAGACGAGGCCCGGCATTCCGCAGGCGTCGATGAGATCGAAGTCCCGGAGATCCGGATCGACGTTGAGGGCGATCCCGTGGTAGCTGACGCCGCGCTCGATCCGGAGGCCGAGCGCGCCGACCTTCCGGAGTGGCTCGGCGTCGCTGCCCACCCAGCAGCCGGGATGACCGTCGCGGCGCCGGGCTCGCACGCCGAGCAGGACGCAGGTCTCGATCATGGCCGCCTCGAGCGCCGCGACGAGCGGCCGAACGAGGATCCCGCGATCGGCCAGCCCGAGGATCGGGTAGGCGACCAGCTGTCCCGGACCGTGGTACGTGACCTCGCCACCCCGCTCCACCCGGATGACCTCGATCCCGCGCCGCCCGAGCTCCGGCGGGCTCGCGAGCACATGCGACTCGTCGGCCTGGCGCCCGAGCGTCAGGACCGGGTCATGCTCGATGAGCAGGAGCTGGTCCGGGATCTGCTCCTCCGCGCGAGCCCGGACGAGGCGCTTCTGGAGGGCCCAGGCGTCGCGATAGCCGATCCGGCCGAGCCAGCTCGCGACGATCCGCCCGGAGGTGCCTGACACGGGCGGAGCGTAGCAAAGCCCTTCCGTGCGACGATCTAGGGGCATGCCCCCATCCGTCACCCGCTCGGGCGGGCTGATCGATCCCGCTCGCTCCGAATACCGCTGGTGGCTCCTCGCGGTGACGAGCGTCGGCGCGCTCCTCGCGGCACTGACCGGCGGGACGCTCGTGATCGCGCTGCCGGACATTCTCCGAGACCTCCACACGGACCTGTTCGCGCTGCTCTGGATCGTCGTTGGCTACACCCTCGTGGTCACGGTCCTGGTGCTCAACGCCGGCCGTCTCGCGGATCGCTACGGGCGGGCCCGGACATTCGTGATCGGGCTGGCGATCTTCACCCTCGCGTCGGCCTTCTGCGCGGTCGCCCCGACCGCGATCACCCTCATCGGCGGCCGGGTGGTCCAGGGCGTGGGCGGAGCCTTCATGTTCGCCAACTCCTCGGCCCTCGTGACCGACGCGTTCCCGCGGCGCGAGCTCGGGCGGGCCCTCGGGATCAACGCGATGGTCGTGGGCGCCGGACTCATGCTCGGGCCGATCCTGGGCGGCTGGCTGACGAGCTTCGGCTGGCGGATGGTCTTCTGGTTCAACGTGCCGATCGGGATCGTCGGGGTCGTGCTCGCGTGGCTCGTCCTCGTCGAGCAGCACCCGCCGGAACGATCGGCGTCGATCGACTGGCTCGGCTCCGCCGTCTACCTCGTGGCGCTCCTGGCGCTCATGACCTCGCTCGCCTTCGGCGGCATCTACGGCTGGACGACGGGCTGGGTCATCGGTGGCTTCGTCCTGTTCATCGTCCTCGTACCGGTCCTCCTCGCGGTCGAGCGGCGGGTCCACAACCCGATCCTCGACCTCGGCCTGTTCGAGGATCGGCTGTTCACGATGGGCAACCTCACCGGCCTCCTCAACGGCGTGGCTCGGAACAGCGTCCTGTTCCTGCTGGTCTTCTACCTCCAGGGCGTCAAGGGCGACGACCCGGTCACGGCCGGGATCGAGCTCGCTCCGCTGGCCGTCGGGCTCCTGGTCCTGTCGCCGATCAGCGGGGCGCTCGCGGATCGCGTCGGATCGCGGGCCCTTGCGACCCTCGGGATGATCGTCACCGCGATCGGGCTTGCGGGCCTGCTCACCATCCAGGTCGACACGCCGTTCTGGCAGCTGGTCGTGTGGCAGCTGGTCATCGGCGCGGGATCCGGGCTCTTCAATGCCCCGAACACGAGCGCGGTCATGGGCGTCGTGCCGCCGGCCAAGCGGGGCATCGGCGCCGGCATGCGGGCGATGCTCGTCAACACCGGGTTCATCGTCAGCATCGCCCTGGCGATCGGGCTCATCACCACGGCCATGAATCCGCAGACGATGGTCGCGGTGTTCTCGGGAACCCAGGCCGGAGCCGGCGGCATCGACCTCCAGCCGTTCATCACCGCGCTCCACATCGCGTTCGGGGCAGGGGTCGTGGCCAGCCTCGTCGGAGCCGGGATCTCACTGCTCCGCGGCGGGCACCGATCCTGGGAAGATCACGGCGGGCCTGTTCCGGCGACACCGGGGAGCTGACGCCTTCTTCACGAAACTGTGATGGCGGGAGGCCGGACTCGGCCCTCTGCTGCACCCCGAGCCCCGGACGATCCTCCGGCCATGCTCAACCGAACCGAGCCGGCAGGTCGCATGGCCGGTCACGATCCCGACACCCGCCAGTCGTCGCCTGACGCCTGGGAGGCACCCCTCCTGCTCACGAATCCGACCGACGACCGGACCTTCCGGGACGACGCCCTCGCCAGCATCCGTTCGGGCCAGGAACCCGACGGGCTGGAACGGAAGCTCCGCCCGCAATACCCGGCCGTCACCGTCCACGAACGGCTCGTCTCGGACGAGCCGTTCCGTGTCTGGTACGTCTACCGGGAGGGCCGCTGGGTCGGCCGCGGGAGCGGACCCGCCGAGGTTCCGCAGGGCGATCCGCCTGCGGCCACCGAGCGTCACGCCGCGAAGGACGACGAGGCGCCGATCACACGCCCCGCCGAAGGTTCCGACTGACGCCGCCCGGGACGGCCAGGGCCGCCCAGCCGGCCACGATGAACGCCACGATCCCGGTGACGCGTCGAAAACGCACCGAAGCGCGCCTTGCAATCGGATCGCAGACCGACGTCAGCGGGTGTGGCCGACCTCCTCGGGCTCCTCGTACCAGGTGACCCGATCGCCGACCCGCGCCCGGAGCTTCCAGCGCGCGGACTTGGGGGCAGCGTCGATCGCGCCGTGGAGCTCGGCGATCTGGGCCGCCGGCTCGAACCGTGTCTCGCGCCCGCCGAAGTCGAGGTCCTCGGGCTTGAGGTCCGTCTGGAGGAACGTCGCGAGTCGGTCGAGGTTCATCGTGACCGTTCGCCACCAGCCCCAGTCGTTCGAGGTGAGCTCCGTGATCCGGGCGAGGGAGATCGCGGCGCCGCCGACGTCGTCGCCCGCGAGCGGCAGCTCCGACAGCACCGCGAGGGCGTCGAGGATGTCCTTGCGATTGATCTTCACCACCTGGAGCTTCGAGAGGAGGAGCTCGGCCGGCGGGAGCGTCGGGTCGCAGATCGCGAGCCGGTTCCCGAACTCGAAGCGGTGGCACATCTCGAGCTGGTCGATCAGGACATCGACCGGGCGGTTCCACTCGGGATCGACGAAGTAGAGCTGCTTGTGGCCGTACAGCGCGTTGTAGCGCTTGTCGGGGACGTAGCCCAGCCGCACGAGCAGATCCGTGACGCCCCGCCGATCGCGACCTCGCGTTGCGAGGTCGATGTCCCGGCCATCGCGATCGATCCGGGCCGTCCATTCCGGGCAGCAGGCGTGGAAGGCCAGGCCGCCCATGAGCCGGACCTCGAGCCCGGCGTCGTCGGCCAGGCGGATGACCCGGAGGGCCTCGGCGAGGGGATCCCGGCTCGTGGGCACGCGCTCGGGCGAGTCCGCGGCTGAGCCGCCGGGTGCCGTCATGGAGGCGCCAGTATAGTGACGCGCTCGTGGGGCTCGAGAGCAGATCCCGGACGCCGGATGCCGATCGGCCCGCCGATGTCGTCTTCGTCGGCGCGGCCGGCCTGACGATGCGCTCGGATCGACCCCGAGCGTCGGCGGTCGCCGTGCGTGACGGACGGATCGCGGCCGTCGCCGACGACGCAACCGCGGTCCGCGACCTGATCGGGCCGCGAACCCGCCGCATCGACCTCGGCGGGCGGACCCTCATGCCGAGCTTCCAGGACGGCCACGTCCACCCCTCGATGGCCGGGATCGGGCTGCTGCGCTGCCCGCTCCACGAGCTCGACACCCGCGAGGACGCGTACCTCGACGCGATCGCCCGCTACGCGACCTCGCATCCTGACGCCGCGTGGGTCCTCGGCGATGGCTGGTACATGGAGGCCTTCCCAGGCGGCACGCCCACTCGCCAGTCGCTGGATCGGGTGGTGCGCGATCGGCCGGCGTTCTTCGTCAATCGGGACGGGCACGGGGCGTGGGTCAACACCCGCGCGCTCGAGGTGTTCGGGTTCACGCGCGACACGCCGGACCCGCCCCACGGCCGGATCGAGCGCGAGGCGGACGGCACGCCGAGCGGGACGATCCACGAGGGCGCGATGGAGCTCGCGAAGGGCTTCCTCCCGGAGACGACCGTCGACGAGATGGTCGAGGGGTTGAAGCTCGCCCAGGCCTACCTGCACCGGCTCGGGATCACGGCCTGGCAGGACGCCTGGGTCACGCCCCTCGAGCTCGAGGCCTACCGCCGGCTCGCGGCGTCGGGCGGGCTGACCGCCCGCGCCACCGCGAACCACTGGTGGGAGCGAGAGCGCGGCCTCGAGCAGATCGAGTCGATCCTCGAACGCCGGGCGATGATCGGCGCCGCGGGCGGGACGGGCGATCGGGGCGAGCACGGTCGGCTGCGGGCCAGCACGGTCCAGATCATGCTCGACGGAGTCGCCGAGAACTACACCGCCGCGATGCTCGCGCCCTACCTCGACGGGCACG
>DASUHU010000174.1:0-3442 GCA_036273395.1 Candidatus Limnocylindrales bacterium | reverse complement strand
GAACGCCTCCCGGCCGGTGCCGATCGGTGTGACTGCGCCGGCACCCGTGATCCAGACCCGCCGCGGAGTCGTCGTCAACGGACGGCCTCCGCGGCTTCGGCGGCTTCGGCGATCGCCCGGAAGGTCCTGAGAGTCCGGCCCGCGATTGGGTTGACGAACAGTCGGTCGACCAGCGTGGCCCAGGCGCGCAACCGCGGGCGGAAGTCGTGCTCGATCGTTACGCGGCAGCCGCCGCCCGCGGGCTCGATCCGCCAGGTCACGTCCATGCCCCTCGTCGCGCCGGCCGTGTGGACGAACCGGAGCCGAAGCCCGTCCGGCTCGTTCCAGGTTCGAGCCCGCCACGCCACCGGGAGGCCGAGGCCCAGAAACGGCACGAGCTCGCGACGCGCCACGAAACGAACGTCGACGGCGCCATCGCCACGGCCGCCGACGGCGCGCGACTCGACGTAATGGGGGAGCAGCACCTCCCACCGCTCGACGTGCCTCGCGAGCTCGAAGACGAGCCCCGGCTTCGCGGCGATCTCGATCGAGATGGCCGAGATCACGGCCGCAGGACCGAGGCGAGGAAGCGGGGATCGAGCGCCCGGCCGGCCGGGACCAGATCGCCGATCACGCGGCCCATCGTGTCACGGGCGTGCTCGCGGGCCGAGAGGCGGCGAGCCGCGTACTCGAACAGCGCGGGCCGGCTGAGGAAGCCGTCGACGATCCGGGTCACGAGGTCCCGGTTGCGGAACGTCGCTCGCATCGCGGCGTCGTAACGCTCGATCGCGGTCGGCCTCCCGGAACGAGCCGCATCGTTCCGTGCGGCGAGGATGGCTCCCGCCGCGAGCTCGGCCGAGGCGAGGGACCGGTGGAGGCCCTCGCCCGTGAACGGATCGAGGAAGCCGCCGGCGTCGCCGACGAGCAGCCAGCCCGGCCCGGCCCGCCGGCTCACCGCGTGGGCCAGAGGCGATGCTCCGGCGACGTGGTCGAGGATCTCGATGTCGACGGTCCCAGCCCCATGGGCGTTCGACAGCGATCGCACGATCCCGGCGGCCAACCTGGCCGGCGACTCGGATCGCAGGCGCGGGAACCACGATCGCCCGAGCACGATCCCGACGTTCAGCCTGCCGCCCGGGACCGGCGCGAGCCCGACGTAGCCATCGCGAATCAGCACGATCCGGCCCTCGCCGCCGGTCGCGAGCGCGCCATCCGCGATGTGGAACGTCAGCCCGATCCGAGCCGGCATCGACGGCCGGGCGATGACGCCCATCCGTCGTGCGACGGTCGATCGCCGGCCGTCGGCCCCGACGAGCACGTCGGGCCGGATCGCCGTTCCGTCGGTGAGCTGGACCGTCCACGTCCCGGCTCGGTCGCGATCGAGCTCGACCACACGGGCGCCGCGCCGAACCTCGGCGCCGGCTGCCGCTGCCCCGGCCAGGAGCAGCTCGTCGAGGCCGGGCCTGGCCATGCCCACCGCCGAGTCAGCCAGCGATCCCGTCCCGCCATAGGTCAGACGGAACTCGATTCCGGCGCCCGATTCGACGCGCATCGCCGGCACCGGCCGTGCGACCGTCGCCAGGGCCGCGTCGTCCACCCCGAGCCGGCGAAGGGCGGTCACGCTCGCGGGCGAGGTGAAGACCCCGCACGCGCGCCAGCGAGGCTCCGGCGCCGCCTCGAGGAGCGTCACCGCCACGCCCGCGCGTCCCAGGCGCGTGGCGGTTGCGGCGCCCGCGGGGCCGCCGCCGACGACCACGACCTCGGTGCGCCTCGCCGCGGCGGCGCTCACCGCGTCCGTGCCGCCGCGATGGCCCAGCGATGGCGGAACACCCCGAACCGGCAGGAGACGATGGCCAGGCCGGCCTCGCGGAGCATCGCGCTCGCCTCCGAGGCGGTGTAGGCGCGCCGCACCGACATCGGCGCGTCCGAACGGGTGAACCGGTTGCGAGTCAGCACGTGGCCCATGAGCCACGCACCGATCCAGCCGAGCCGGCTGCGGGACAGGTCGTTGAGGACGATCCCGACACGCGCGACGCGCGCCATCTCGCGGATCAGCGCGACGGCATCCCCGGGGTCGAGGTGATGGAGCACGAGCGAGGCGTGCGCGACGTCGAACGCCTCGTCCGGATCGGGCAGGGCCAGTCCGTCCGCGACCCGGAGCTCCAGACCACGTGGGCCCGTGGTGCCATTGCGCTCCAGCATCGTCGAGGCAGCGGCGACGATCGCCGGGTTCCGGTCGATCGCGACGACCTCGAGGCGGCCAGGACCCGTCCACGAGGCCAGGAGCGCGGCCGGGACGTCGGCGCCGCCGGTCCCGACATCGAGGATCCGGAACACCTCGCCGGCCTGCCGCCGAGCGGGTGTCGCGGACCGCTCGAGGTCGGCGAGGGCCATCCGGCTCAGCCGGACCCCGCCGAGCCATCGGTTGATCCGCGCGAGGTCACGGAGGTTGCCCGCGAGCGCGGTGGGATCGAGCTCGTCCGCGTCGAGCTCCTCCCGCGCTCCGGCCAGGCGCTCCATCCCGGGATGATGCGTCAGCACGACGTGACACCCCTTTCGCTGGTCGGTACGTCGCCGAGCGTCGATCGGGTCGCTCCCGGACGGGTTCGCGAGCGGGAACCGGGCTGGTGGCGCTACCGTCGCGAGACCGTGCGCCATTCGTCCCGCGTGCTCGCCGCGTCGCTGGTCGCCTCGCTCGTGCTCTCGGCCTGTGCGGCCGGTTCGGGCGGTGGGACCCCGAGCCCAGCGGCCACGGCCGTTTCCTCGACGATGCCGGCGCCGTCGGTCGCGCCGGGGGCGACGTTCGACCCGGGTGACCTGCGAATCCTCCTGGTCAACACTTTCGGGCCGCGGTGGTACTGCGATCCCGACCAGTTCCCCCTTGCCCGGCCGAGCTTCGACGAGCAGGCCACGGCCGTGGCCCGCTTCAACGAGATGCAGTCCGAGGGCGTGGTGTTCGGGGCGATCGTCCGGCAGCTCGGGCTGGCCGGCGCGACCACGTTCACGGATGCTCAGAAGCTCGCGATCTACCGCGAGTGGAAGGTCCTCGTCACGATCCCCCTCGAGTCGCAGGGCGGCGGCCTGTATGCCTTCGACTACCTCGCGGAGCCGCCGCCCTCGGGCGGGTCCGGGACGGAGTCGACCGGGACGATCGATTCGAGCGGGCGTATCCAGGTCGCGTCACAGGGCCCGGGTGGGCCGCCCAACTGCCCGATCTGCCTGGCGCGAGGCACGCGGATCGCGACACCGAGCGGTGCTGTTCCGGTCGAGGATGTCCGCCTTGGACAGGCGGTCTGGACGCTCGATCAGCTCGGCCATCGCGTCGTCGGGACCGTGCTGGCGCTCGGCTCCGTGCCCGTCCCCGTCGGCCACGCGCTGGTGCACCTTGTCCTCGCGGACGGGCGGAGCGTGACCGCGTCCCCCGGCCACCCGCTCGCGGACGGTCGCGCGATCGGATCGCTCG
>DASUHU010000173.1:0-2711 GCA_036273395.1 Candidatus Limnocylindrales bacterium | reverse complement strand
GACGGTGACCTTGGACCGGCCGCGTCAGGCTGGATCCGCGCCGTCGAACGTGGCTCGAGCGGGTGCGAGGGTCAGGTGTCACCGGTGGTGGCGCATGACCCGCTCACCGCGTCCAGCGTCACCCGCGGTGACGTCTGGGCCGCGAGGGGCCGGCATCGCGGGGCGGCATCGCGAAGCGGCATCGCGAAGCGGCACGCTGGGCGGCATCGCGGGGCAGCATCGCGAAGCGGCATCGCGAAGCGGCACGCTGGGCGGCATCGCGGGGCGGCATCGCGGGGCGGCATCGCGAAGCGGCACGCGGGGCGGCATCGCGAAGCGGCTACGCGGGGCGGCATCGCGAAGCGGCTACGCGGGGCGGCATCGCGAAGCGGCTACGCCGATGGGGCCCCTGGGCCCCGGGAGCACCCGCGGTGGGCCGCGCCGGACTAGCTCTCCTCGAGCTCCTCGGTCTCCTCGACGAACGCCTCCTCGGTCGTGTCCTCCGGCGGGATGACCCGATCGATGTCGGAGATCTCCTCGTCCTCGAGGTCGTCCTCGAGCTCGTCCTCGAGCTCCTCGTCCTCCCGCAGGAGGGTGCCCTTCGTGTACGGCCGGAGATCGCTCGACTTCGCGGCCGTCGGGAAGCTGACCTTCCCGTAGTTGCGCGGGTCCTGGTAGATCTCGCGGAGGATGATCCGGACGTCCTGGGCACCGAGCGAGGTGACCCCGGCGTTGTATTTGTTGCCGTCGGCGATGAGCTTCAGGAGGCGGGCCGCGACGCGCGGCTCGACGACCCCGACGCGGACCCCGTTGCTCATCGCGATGAGGCGATTGCCCTCGGGCGTCAGCTCGACGAAGTCGCCCGGGTTCACCTGGGCGAGCTTCTTGGGATCGGCCAGGTCGATGAGATGGGCGAAGCCGGTCTTGCCGGTCTCCTCGACGAAGATCCGGACCGGGGCCTTCGAGGTCTCGGTCGCCGGGATCGTCTTCTCGCCCGCGGCCACGAGCAGCGTCCGGAGCCGATCGATGTTCCGCTCGGCGATCCGGTTCGTCGGGTCGAGGGCCAGGGCGGCCTGATAGTGCTCGCGGGCCGCGCCGAGCTCGCCCGACTCCCAGAGCGCCTTGGCCAGCCGGTTCTCGGCCTCGGCGTCGGGACCGAGCTCGAGGAGGCGGCGGTTCGTGTCGGCCGCCTCGGACCACCGGCCGGCCGCGGCGTTCGCGATCGCCTGCTCGGCGAGCTGTCGCTTGAGTCGAGTCGTTGCGGCAGGGCTGGACGCGTTCTCGACGTCGTTGAAGGTCACGGAAGGGCGATCCTTTCGGTGTCAGGCAAGGTCCGGTTTGTACCACACATCGAGCGCCGCCTCGCCCGGCCGGGCTCGCGGCCTGTCGTCCGTGCCGCATTCAGCTGCGCAGGCCGAGGCTCCAGGCGACGACGACGAGCCCGAGGACGATGAGCAGGACGGCCTCCCAGATCCGTCGTGGATCGCGCCGCCGTGCCGTCGCGCCGCTGTGCATCGCCTCCCACAGGAAGAACACCAGCACGAGCAGCGCAGGCCCGAGGAGGCCCGGGATCTCGAGCGTCCGGAGCGCGGCCGAGGTGATCGCGACCGCGAGGGCCGCGGCGCTCGCCGCCCAGCCGACGTCGCGGAGGTTCGCGCTCCGGAGGGCGGCGACGCGATAGGCCAGCAGGAAGGCCACCAGGCCGTCGACCGCGGCGAGCCCGAGGACGAGCGAGGTGCTGGTCTCGACCGCGGCGGTCGGGTCGGGCATCCCGCCGGGCACGAGCGCGGCGATCCCGGCGAACGCGGCGAGTCCCGCCGCCATCGTCACCGCGAGGACCGCGGTGCGGTCGGCCGCCGACGGTGTGGTGGGCGACGCAGCGAGACGGGCCTCGAGCCGGAGGTCGCGGGCGAGGACCCAGGCACAGGCGCCGACGAGCGGGATCTCCAGCAGGCCGATGGGGACGAGTCGAAGGAGCCCGACCGCGCCGAGGGCGAAGACCGCCGGATCGAGCAGCGACTCGATCGGGATGCCCCGCGTCGCGACGGTCCGCCGCGGCGAGGCCGGACGCTGCCGCTCCTCGGCGCCGAGGGGGGCCGCCTGGTCGGCCAGCAGCTGGAGCGCGCCGAGCAGCACCGCAACGAGGACGAGTCCGGCGACCGCCCACGCCGCGGGACCGTCGAGGAACCGCGACAGCATGAGCACGACCACCACGCCCGCGACGAGCTCGGCGAGGGCGGCGGGACTGACGGATCGCGTCTCGACGGCGCTCGACATGGGGAGCCGATGGTATGGCGCGCGGGTCGTCGCGGCCGGCGGGTCGATCAGGCCGGGGCGGGCTCGGGCCGGTCGAGCCAGGCGAGGAGCTCGGCGCGGGAGCGCGTGTTCACCACGTTGGCCGGCTCGACCCAGGCCCGTCGCGCCTGCGAGACGCCCCACGCCAAGTGGCTGAACTCGCTCGTCCGGTGGGCGTCCGAATCGATCGACAGGCGGCAGCCGAGCTCGAGGGCCCGGCGGGCCCGATCCGCCGAGAGGTCGAGCCGGTGGGGCGAGCCGTTCATCTCCAGGACGGTGCCGGTCCGGGCGGCCGCGTGGAAGACCGTGTCCCAGTCGAGGTCGAGGTCGTCCCGGTTCTGGATCATCCGCCCGGCCGGGTGGGCGATCACATCGACGTGCGGACTCCGGATCGCGTTGAGCGTCCGCCTCGTGAGGTCCGCCCGCGACTGGCGCCG
>DASUHU010000172.1:0-7874 GCA_036273395.1 Candidatus Limnocylindrales bacterium | reverse complement strand
AACCGCGACCCCGAGGTCTTCGGAACGGACGCGGAAGCGTTCAACCCGGATCGGCCCCTGGGTGACGAGGTCTCGCGCTGGGGCCTGTCCTTCGGCGGTGGGCCGCACCAGTGCCCGGGCCGAAGCGTGGCGGGGGGATTCCCCGTGCCGGCGTCGTTCGAGCCCGGCGACGACCATCTCTACGGGCTCGTGGCCTACATGCTCGAGGCCGTCCTGCGGCGCGGCATCCGGCCCGATCCAGCGCGAAACCCCGTCCGCGACACACGGACCGAGCGCTACACGCGCTGGAGCGAGTACCCGGTGATCTTCGAGGCCCGCGCGGAGGCCTTCGAGCCCGTCGGCTGAGCGGTCCTCAGCCTTCCCCACCGGCGCCGCCGCTCGAGGCAGCGGCGGCGAGCGTGGCCCGATCGGCCTCGATCACGCTCGGCCAGCGATCCGGCCAGAAGCCGTCGAGGCCGGTATTGCCCTTGATGCCGAGGGCCCGCTCGATGAAGTTGTTCCGGAACACGAGGAGCCGAACGGCGTCATCGCCCGCCTGGACGTGCTCGCGCTCGAGGTGGAGCGGCGGCGCGAGGAGATCGCCCGCCGACCAGTCGACCGTGGCCTCACGGCCGCGATCGCGATCGCGCAGGACGGTCCGGCCCGAGCCGGCGAGAACGAAGATCCCCTCCTCGGCGAACGGCACGTGCGGGCGCACTCGGCCGCCGGCTCCGATCTCCACGAGGGCGAAGTCGATCATCCGGTGGCCGCCCATCGAGTAGCGGGCGATCCCGACACGTTCCCCGGCCTCCGGATCCGGGATGACCGCCTCCGACACGATGTCGTGGACGAGGTTCGTGCGGATCTTCCCGTGGTTCCCGGGCTCGCGGCGGGTCCAGTAGTCGGCCTCGTCGTCGTACCGATCGTGGAACCGGAAGTCGTTGCGGTAGACGAACTCGCGGCTGTGGAACAGCTTCCGGAGCCAGCGCGTGTTCTTGAACGCCAGCTGTCGAGCTTCATGGTCGGGATCCGCGTTGTAGTGCTTGTGCCAGGCATTCGACGGGATCACGACGACGTCGCCGGCCTGCCACTCGACCCGCTGGTCCGGCTGGTCCTCGCCCTGCCGGAGCTCCGTCCAGCCGCGACCCGCGACGATGTAGAACGTGGCCTCGTCGAGGTGGCGATGGCCGTTCTTCTCGCCCCCCGGCGGCATGACCGAGAGGTGGATACCGAGCGTGGTGTTGCCGCCGAGGCCATCGAAGGCCGCCGCCAGTGAGCGCCGCTTCGGCCGCGGCGCGACTGGGATCGAGGCGACGTCGCGGGCGATCACGCCCTCGATCATGAGGAACTGCCGAGCCGCGTCGTAGTAGGCCGCCGTCGCCCCGTCGGTCATCATCGTCCTCGTCGTGGTCACGCTGACGAGCCGAGTCGAATGCGCACAAGGCCGCCGGTAACGTGGACAATGTAGCAGCCTTTGTTACCATCCTGGCTCGGCCGCGTGGCGCTTCGGTCGGCAGGAGACACCCGAGCTCGCGATGATTCCGCGCTTCGCACTCGTTCGTGCCCGGAGCCTCGACGAGGCGTTCGAGGCCTACGCCGCGGCCGACGGCGACGTCGCCTGGATCGCCGGCGGGACCGAGCTGCTGCAGGTCATGAAGATGGGTCTCGCGTCGTTTGCGACGCTCATCGACCTCAAGCCCATCGCCGAGCTCCACGGCCTCGACACGGGTCCCCAGGGCGAGCTCCGCATCGGCGCCGCCACGACCCATCGCGAGGTCGAGCGGAGCTCGCTCGTCGCCGAGCGCGTGCCTGCGCTGACGGCCCTCGAAGGCCACGTCGCGAACGTCCGGGTCCGGAACCAGGGCACCCTGGGTGGCAACCTCTCATTCGCCGAGCCGCATTCCGATCCCGCGACGTTCCTCCTGGCCTGCGATGCCAGCGTCGAGCTCGCGGGGCCCGGGGGCCGCCGCCGGCTGCCCGTCGACGCGTTCGTGGTCGGCCCGCTCACGACCGATCGCGCGCCCGACGAGGTGCTCGTGCGCGTGGACGTCCCCTCGGCTTCGGGCACGACCGGACGCGGCTACGCGAAGATCGCGTTCTTCGAGCGTCCGGCCGTCTCCGTCGGTGTCCAGGTCTCGATCGCCGGAGGCGCCGTCTCGGAGGCGAGAGTCGCGGTCGGCTCGCTCGTCGACGCGCCCGCGCTCGTGCCCCAGGCGGCGCAGGCGCTGGTCGGGATTCCCGCCGCAGCAGCGGATGCGCCCGAGCTGAAGGCCGAGCTGGCGGCTGCAGCCGGTCGGGCGATGGACGCCTTTGCCAGCCTCGACATCATCGAGGACCTCAGCGGCTCGGCGGACTACAAGCGACATCTGGCCGGCGTGCTCCTGCAGCGGGCCACTCGACAGGCCCTGGCCGACGGCGTCGCTCGTGGCTGACCTCATGGAACTCCGGGTCGATGTCAACGGGACGCCCCGAACGCTCCGGATCGAGCCGCGGGAGACCATCGCCGACGTCGTCCGCGATCGACTCGGCCTGACCGGGACGAAGATCTCGTGCGACGCCCAGGTCTGCGGCGCGTGCACGGTCCTGGTCGATGGCCTCGCGGTGAGCGGCTGCACGTTCCTCGCGGCCGACGCCGAGGGCCGTCGGGTGCAGACCGTCGAGGGCCTCGCGAGTGACGGCGTCCTCTCGCCACTCCAGCAGGCGTTCATCGATCACGCCGCGTTCCAGTGCGGCTTCTGCACCTCGGGCATGCTGATGGCCGGAACGGCGCTCCTCACGGAGAACCCCGCGCCGACTCGCGATGACGTGGTGGGCGGGCTCGAGGGCAATCTCTGCCGCTGCACGGGCTACGCCCCGATCGTCGAGGCCGTCCTCCAGGCGGCGGGTCAGGGCACGCGTCGGACCGCAGCGGCGCCGGCCGGCGGCGACGGGCGCGGGCAGCCGGCCGGGGTCGACCGATGAGGCACATCGTCACCCGCGAGGCGGCTCCGGCCCCGATCGGTCAGGCCGTGCCGCGCCGCGACGGCGTGGCCAAGGTCACCGGCGCCGCGACCTATGCGACGGACGTGAGCCTGCCCGGACTGGCCCACGCGAAGATCCTGCGGAGCCCGTACCCCCACGCCAGGATCGTGTCGATCGACACCTCGGCCGCCCGAGCGCATCCCGGCGTCATCGCCGTCGTGACCGCCGACGACCTCGGCGACGTCGAGCTCATCTATGGCCACGCCGTGGCCGACCACCCGCTCATCGCCGTCCACAAGGTCCGGTTCGCCGGCGAGCCGATCGTCGGGGTGGTGGCCGAGGATGCCGCCACCGCGCAGGAGGCCCTCGCCCTCGTCGCGATCGACTACGAACCGCTGCCGTTCGTGACCGATGTCGAGCTCGCCCTCGCGCCGGGCGCGCCCGTCATCCACGAGCGGCCGGGCGAGCAGCGGGCCCATCGAGGGTTCACCGAGGACATCGAGCGGACCGCCCCGAACATCTGCTCGACCTCGCACCAGCACTGGGGCGACATCGACGCGGCCTTCCGGGACGCCGCCATCGTCGTCGATGGCGAGTATCGGTATCCGATCTGCTACGCGTACGCGATGGAGCCGTACACCGCGGTTGCCAGCTGGTCCGAGGGGGCCCTGACCGTCTGGACCTCGGCCCAGCACCCGTACATGGTTCGAGACGACCTGGCCCACTGCTTCCGCCTGCCGCTGTCGGCCGTGCGGGTGATCGTGCCGTACGTCGGCGGCGGCTATGGCAGCAAGTCGTACACCAAGATCGAGCCGCTCACGGCCGCGCTCGCCCTGCGCGCCGGCCGGCCCGTGCGGCTCGCGCTCAGCGTCGACGAGGCGATCCTCACGACGCGCGGCGATGGCGCGCGGGTCCGGATCGCGAGCGCGTTCGACGCCGAGGGCCACCTCCTCGGGCGGCGGGCCACGATCCTGCTCGACACCGGCGGCTACGCCGAGAACTCGCCGCTCGTCGCGCGCAAGGCGGCGAACCGGATCGGCGGCCCGTATCGGATCCCGGCCCTCGACGTGACCTGCTCGGCGGTCTACACGAACACCGCGCCGGCAAGCTCGTTCCGAGGCTTCGGCGCGCCGCAGGTCACGTTCGCCGGCGAATCGCAGATGGACGAGGCCGCGGAGCGCCTCGGGCTCGATCCCCTCGAGCTCCGGCGGCGCAACGTCCTCGCGCCCGGCGAGCGGCCGTGGGGCAAGGCCCGGGGCATCGACGCGGACGTCCGGGCAGACCTCGCCCTCGCCGCGGAGGAGCTCGGCTGGGACGACGCGCCAACGGCGGGCCACGGTCGCGCGATCTGCGTGTCCGCGTCCGACGCCGGCTCCGAGCCGGTGACGACGGCGCTCGTCCGGGTCCACAGCGACGGCTCGGTCACCGTCACCGCCGGCAGCACCGAGATCGGCCAGGGTTCGTCGACGGTGCTCGCCCAGATCGCGGCCGGCGAGATGGCCGTGCCCCTCGATCGGGTCCATCTCATGCAGAGCGACACGGCGGCCGTGAGCTATGACCGCTCCACCGGCGCTTCGCGCACGACGACCCTGATGGGCCTGGCGATCCAGCGCGCCGCGCGCGACGCCCGCGACCAGCTCGTCGCGTGGGCGCGGGAAGCGATCGCGGCGGATGGGCAAACGGTCGAGGAGGTCCGGGACGGCGTCCTGGTCGACGGGCAGCATCGCGACTGGGGCGAGCTGGTCCGGGCCTGGTTCGGGGGCGAGAGCGGCGAGGTCGTCGGGCGCGGCTACCTGCGACAGGCCGGACCGACGAAGGAGATGCCGCCGTTCTGGGAGATCGGCTGCATCGGCATCGAGGCGAGCGTGGACGAGGAGACCGGCCAGATCCAGGTCGGGCGGCTCGTGACCGTCGGTGACGTGGGCTGCGCGATCAACCCCCAGCTCGTCGAGTCGCAGGACGTCGGTGCCGCGATCATGGGCTTCGGCATGGCCATGCGCGAGGAGCTCGTCTACGAGGACGGCAACCTCATGAACGGGAACCTGGTCGATTACCGGGTCCCGAGGGCCGGTGACATTCCGCCACTCCGGACCGTTGTCGTCGAGCGCGGCGACGGGGTCGGGGCGTACGGCGCGAAAGGTGGCGGCGAGGGCTCGCTGAATCCCGTCGCCGCGGCCATCGCGAACGCGGTTTACCGGGCAGCGGGGATCCGGCTGCGAGCCGCGCCCTTCACGCCCGAACGGGTCTGGACCGCCCTGCAGGCACGAGATCGGGATCGACGGCCCGCCGGCGAGCCGGTGCGCGAGTCAGAGCGCGTCGGCGGCTGACGGGTCCGAATCGGATCCTCCCTGCTTCGGCCGACGCGGAGCGGCGCGGTCGAGCCGCTCCACGTCGCGCCGCCTGAGCAGATAGCCCCGGGGCCCCTGGGTCGCAGCGAGACGCCGGGCCCGGATGGCTCGCCGGAGCCACCCGGCATCACGTCCCAGGAGACGGGCTGCCTCGGCGACCGTGAGCGGATCGCCGGCCTGATAGAAGTCGCTGTGGTGCCCGAGATCGCTGTGGTAGATGGGCCCGTGATCCACGGCGAAGCTCACCGGACCGGAAGCCGGTCCTCCGGGCGGCGCGAACTGCCCCGCTCGCTGCCTCGCGTCATGGCGCCGCCGGGCCTCGGCCGTCTTCACGAGCTCGTACGCCCGGGCCACGCGCTTGAACGTTCGCTCGGCGTCCGGATCCACCCGATTCGCGTCTGGGTGGTGAGCTCGGGCGAGCCGCCGGAACGCCTGGTTGATCTCGCGCTGGGTCGCGGAGGCGGGCACGCCGAGCACCGCATACGGGTCGAGGCGGCCCGGCATCAGTACTCCGCGAAGATGCGCGCGAGATCCGAGCCGAGGCCCGCGCCGAGTGCGAGCATCAGGAGGATCCGGGCCTTCGCCGCGGTCAGGCTGTCACCGCCGATCGCCGGGGCTGCGCCCGCGGCCGGCACGCGACCCGAGCCGCCACGGTTCGTCAGAACGACCGCGCAGCCGCTCGCCTGGGCCCGGACGATCCCCTCGAGCTGCGTCTCGGTCGGCTTGCCGCTGTACGGGAAGCCGTTGACGACGATCCCGCGGGCCCCGGCCTCGACGAATGCGTCGATCGCCACCCCATCGGCCCCGGCGTAGGTCTCGACGATGTCGACCCGCGGCAGCTGATTCGACTCGGATGGCCTGGTGAGCTCCGAGCGTGCGGTGGACCGCCGGGTCAGCTGCCGATACACCTCGATCTCGCCATCCTCGAGCGTCCCGAGAGGTCCCCGGTCGCGCGACCCGAATCCGCCCGGGTGCTGGCTCAGCTTGACGACGTCCCGGGCGGCGTGGATCGCCTGGTCGACGACCACCACGACGCCCGCGCCGGCTGTGGATCCGTCCTGCACGACGGCGATCGCATCGAGGAGGTTGCGATCGCCGTCGTTGCCGATCGCGTCGTGCTTGCGCTGCGCGCAGGTCAGCGCGACGGGCTTGACCGTCTCGAGCGTGAGGTTGAGGAACCAGGCCGTCTCCTCGGCCGTGAACGTGCCGTGGGTGACGACGAGTCCGGCAATGTCGGAGCGATCCAGGAGGGCCTGGGCCTGCGCCGCGATGGCGAGCCAGTCGGCGGGCGTCATCGCCGAGCCGGCAATGCGCCGAGCCTCCTGGACGTCGAGCGATGGGAGCCCCGCCGCGCCCTGCGCCTCAAGATCGGCAACGAGGCGCTCGATCGGGATGCGACCGGCCGCCGTATTCCCGATGGTCCCGCCGGTGCCGAGCACGGCGATCCTGTGGCCCTCGGTCACGTTCCTCATCCTGGATGCAGGGTCACCGTCCCTGTGTCCGTTCACGGTAGCAACGAATACAATTCCCGGACCGTTCGCGAGGCGCGTCGCTCAACTCCGCGGCATGTTCGCGCACCGCGACGTATCGACCGAGGAGCTGCATGCGGTTCGAGGGAACGGTGGACATTCGGGCGCCACGCGAGACCGTGTGGGCCTTCCTGATCGACCCGATGAAGGTCGGCAGCTGCGGACCGGGCGTCGAGTCCGTCGAGGTCGTCGACGAGACCCACTTCAAGGCGATCGCCAAGGTCGGTGTGGGCTTCGTGAGTGCCCGCTTCGCGACGTCGCTCCAGATGGCCGAAGTCGAGCCTCCGTCACGGGCTCAGATCAAGGCCCATGGCCAGGCACCGGGGAGCGCGGTTGATGCGACGGCCGAGATGCGCCTCTCGGACGGGCCCGACGGATCGACCCGGATGGACTGGGAGGCCGACGTTGCCATCGCCGGGACGCTGGCCTCGGTTGGCGCGAGGCTGATCCAGGGCACGGCCAACAAGCTCATCGGCCAGACCTTCGACTGCATCCGGGCCAAGCTCGAGTCCTGAGACCCGCCCCGGACCCGGCTGTACGCTTCCGCCCGATTCCTCGGAGCGGAGGGCTCGAAGATGGCCGGCTCGGCCGTCGCGGGCGACATGGATGCGGAGCGCGTCGATGGCGTCCCCGGTGGGCAACCGCCACCGACGCTCCCGGTGCCGAGGCCGACGTCTCGGGTGCCGACGCGGTCGGCCGCTCGCTGCTCGCATTCGCCGTCGCGGCGGCGGTACGTCGCCGTCTACGGCTGGCCGCCGCCCGAGCTCACGCAGACGTTGCTCCGGTCCTGACGAGGATCACCCGCCGCTCCGGCGGACATCGATCAGCCCGGATGCGGCGTCTGGACCCTTGGGAACTGGCGGACGACGACCACTGCGAGGGCCAGCCACAGGCCAAGCCAGATGACGCCCACCGCGAGCAGGCCGACGGCAAAGAGGATCAGGCTCGGTGCGAGGAAGAGCAGCACGTAGCCGATCAGCCAGAGGCGGTCGCCACGGCGGGCCAGCCGACCTCGCTCGGCCTCGCCGATCCGGCTCCCGAGCGAGGATCCGTAGTA
>DASUHU010000171.1:0-5406 GCA_036273395.1 Candidatus Limnocylindrales bacterium | reverse complement strand
CGACTTCGGGAACCCGTCCGGGGTCAGGAACTTCGGGATGCCAGCCGAGGAGCAGTCTCCCGAGCACACCCGCCGCGCGGCCGGTCGCGCCCGGCGAGCCGCGAGACGCCGGGCTCGAGGCCTGGCGCCCGAGCCGGTCCCGACGCGGGCCGCGGGCTCGGCCGCCGACATGCCGCCGTCGCCAGAGCGGCGGCTGCTCCTGGAAACGGGCCTCCTGGCCGCCCTGACGGCGATCCTCACATCCCTGGCCCTGCCACTGCGGGCGTTCGGCCTCGTTGCCGAGGCGCCGTCCTCCTCCCCTGCCCCCTCGGGGTCCGGACCACTTCCGACGGGATCCGGCGGCGCGAGCCAGGGGACGGGCGGACTTGTCGTGGCCCGCATCTCGGACGTGACCGCGGGCGGCGGCTCCGCGGCGTTCACCATCCCGTTCAATGCGCCGTCCCCGCTCCCGGCGGGCGACCCCGGGATCATCGTCCAGCTGGCCAACGGCACGTTCGTGGCCTTCGACGCGATCTGCACCCATGCCGGCTGCACCGTCGAGTGGGATCAGCCGGACGCCCTGATCGTGTGCCCATGCCACAGCGCCGCCTTCGATCCGGCGCACGGCGCGCAGGTCGTCAGCGGCCCCGCCCCGACTCCCCTGACGAGCCTGCCGATCGTCGTCGACCAGGCGACCGGAGCGATCAGCCTCGCGCCGTAGTCTTCGTCGAGGACTCGCGACGGGCCGAGGTCAGGGCCCGCGTCGCGGCCGTGGCCCGCCCGAGGAGCAGCCGCTGCTCTGGGGCGTTGCGGGTGAGCGAGGCCGCGTGCGCGAACGCGGCCGCGGCCTCATCGAACCGACCGAGCCGCTCGAGGAGGTCCCCGCGCACCGCCGGCAGGAGGTGGTAGGTGGCGAGGCTCGGGTCGTCGCGGAGGGCGTCGGCGATCTCGAGGCCCATCGCGGGCCCGTAGGCCATGCCGACCGCGACCGCGCGATTGAGCTCGATGATCGGCGAGGGTGTGAGCTGGGCGAGGGCGTCGTACAGCGCCACGATCCGCGGCCAGTCGGTCGCCTCGGCGATGGTCGCGACCCCGTGGCACGCGGCGATCGCGGCCTGGAGCGCGTACGGGCCCCGAGCACCACCGAGGGCCTCGGCCCGGGCCAGCTCGGCCAGGCCGCGTCGGATCAGGAGCTGATCCCAGCGGCTCCGCTGCTGCTCCAGGAGCGGGATCGGCTCGCCGCCGGGCCCGGTCCGGGCCCGAATCCGCGAGGCCTGGATCTCCATGAGCGCCACGAGCCCGTGCACCTCGGGCTCGTGGGGCACGAGGCCGGCGAGGACCCGTCCGAGCCGAAGCGCGTCCTCGCACAGCGCCGGCCGGATCCAGTCCTCCCCGGCGGTCGCGGAGTAACCCTCGTTGAAGACGAGGTAGATGACCTGCAGGACCGAGGCCAGCCGGGCCTCGAAGTCGGCCCCGGTCGGGACCTCGAACGGAACACGCGCCTCGGCCAGGGTCCGCTTCGCCCGCACGATCCGCTGCTGGATCGTCGTCTCGGACGCGAGGAACGCCCGGGCGATCTCGTCGGTCGTGAGGCCGCCGAGGAGCCGCAGCGTGAGCGTGACCCGGGCATCGACCGAGAGCACCGGGTGACAGCAGATGAACACGAGCCGCAGCAGGTCGTCGCCGATCGCGGCGTCGTCGATTCGCTCCTCGTCGTCCGGCCCGGTCTCCTCGGCGACCTGCAGCTCCCGCCCGAGCTCCTGCTGCTTCCGCTCGCCGAGCGTGGCCCGGCGGATGTGATCGACGGCCCGGCGCTTCGCCACCGACGTGAGCCACGCTCCCGGGTTGTCGGGGACGCCGTCGACCGGCCACTGCTGGACCGCGGCGACGAAGGCGTCCTGGGCCAGATCCTCGGCCAGGCCGACGTCCCGGACGATCCGCGTGAGCGTGGCGATGAGCCGAGGCGACTCCATCCGCCAGACCGTGTCGAGGACACGATCGGCCACGTCGCCTCGGCTCGAGGTCACCGCCATTGCGATCGCCGCGTCAGGCGTCGCCCGCGTCACCCGGGCCCTGGGGAGCCTGACCCCTGCGAGAACTGCGGCGGCATCTCACCCGGGTCGTAGATGCGCTGGATCGTGCCCTGCCCGTCGCCGACGATCGACCAGAACTTCTTGGACAGCTCGATCGCCTGCTCGACCGAGTCGGCGTTCACGATCGCCCAGCCGACCACGGCCTCCTTGGCTTCGGTGAACGGCCCATCCGTGATGGAGAACTGCCCCGAGCGATGGTCGATCCGCTTCGTCCGCGGATCCATCGCCCCGGTCGCGACCAGCGTCCCGTTGCGGAAGCTCTCCTCGACGAAGCGGCCCATCTCGGCCATCAGCTCCGGCGAGGGCGGCGTCGGCGGGGCGCTGACGTCGGGCACGGTCTTCATGAAGAACTTCACGATGCTCCTCCTGCTGCGGGCGGCGGCTGACTACGAACGCTGGGCGACGGTCGCCTTGAGCTGCTGGCCACGCTCGAGCAGCGCGTCGTTGTCGTACTCGGCCAGGAAGTCGTCCTGCTCGAAGATCGGCCGGATTTCGATCTCAGCCCCGCCATCGAAGGGCGCCTTCTTCAGCCACTGGACCGCCTCGTCGATCGAGCGGACCTGCCAGATCCAGAACCCGGCGACGAGCTCCTTGGCCTCGGCGAACGGGCCGTCGATGACCGTCCGGGTCGGGCCGTCGAACCGGACCCGGACGCCCTTCGCGCTCGGGTACAGACCGTCGGCTGCGAGCATGACGCCGGCCTGCACCAGCTCCTCGTTGAACGCGGTCATCCGCTCCACGAGCCCCTCCGGGGGCAGCTCGTCGGCCTGGGGATCGCCCTTGACGAACACCATCACGCGCATCTCGATCTCCTCGCTCCGGAGTGGCCCGGGTGGGCCGTGCCTGCGTGCTCCGGCTCTCTACCTGTTCGTCGGACGGCGCCGTCGGGAATCGACATCGCCTGGGAGGAAGTTCCGGATTCTGGCGCGGTCCGCCGTGCGGCGTCGCCGGGCGTTCGTGGGACCGCTACCGCAGCTCGTCGGCGAGGAGGTCCATGAGCAGGCCGTCATGCCAGGTGCCGTCCGCGGCCCGCCAGTACTGCCGGAGGATCCCGACCGGCCGGAAGCCAACCCGCGCGTAGGCCCGGATCGCCCGCTCGTTCTCCGAGGCGGGGTCGATCGTCAGCCGGTGATGGCCCCGCTCGTCGAGCAGGTAGCGCGCGAGGACGCGGATCGCCTCGGGACCCAGGCCCTGACCGTGGACGTCGCGATCGAGGAACAGGTCGATGCCGGCATGGTGGAACTCGGGATCGTCCTCCTCGGCGTACTGGATGCTGCCGACCACGGTGCCATCGACGAGGATCGCGAAGCCGACGCTCTCGCCGTCGTCTTCGGACAGCCACTCGTCGACCGCGGCGTCGGCGCTCGGCGAGCCCCACCAGCGGGCGACCTCGGGCTGGGCCAGGATCGCCCGGAGCGCGTCCCGGTCACCGGGCTCGAGCCGTCGAAGCCGGACCCGCGGTCCGGTGAGGGTGGGTGTGTCGCCGGCCGTTTCACGGCGAAGCGCGACGGGCTCGTCCATCCGACGAGTATCGCGCCCGAGATCAGGTCCGGCGAAGCGAGCTGCCCGCGCGCGCGGCGCCCAGTCGCGGGACGGCGGTGGCGACGCCACCGGCGATGAGCCCGACGATCACGAGGATGAACCGGACCGTCGGATCCCAGCCGACGCCGGCCACGTTGTCGATGCTGATCCGTCCCGGCCCGAGCAGGCCGGCGGCCGCCGCGGCGACGCCGAGGGCGAACGGGAACTCGAAGCCGCCGGCGCTGTTGAAGAAGCCCTTCGGCCAGTGCGCGGTCACGATGATCACGACCGCCTGGGCGACGAGCGCCGCGGCCGCGAACGGCGTCAGGAACCCGATCGCGAGGAAGAGACCGCCGATCAGCTCGACCGCGATCGAGATCGTGGCGAACAGGTTCGTCGGGTGAAAGCCCATCCGATGCATCGCACCCCGCCAGCCTTCGGGCCCGGGACCGCCCCACCAGCCGAAGGCCTTCTGTGCACCGTGCGCGGCGAACGTGAGGCCGATCCCGAGCCGGAGCACGAGCAGGCCGATGTCATCGATGTTCATGCCTTCACGCAACACCCGCGGGGATTGCGCTCGTGCCGTGCGGCACGAAGCGCGCCTTGCGCCCGAGCGATGGTTGGCCGGAGCGTGTTGACGCTGGAGCCCGACGAGGCGAGGATCGGCGCCGTGGACGACGACGCGGAGCCCATCGACCCCCGCGAGGCGGCGCGGATGCGGCGGCGGGATCGCGATGCCGATGCCGAGAGCCGCGGGCTGATGCGACCCGGCATGGGTAAGGTCTTCAAGCAGATCCAGGACTCGTGGGCGAAGCCCGTGACGTCAACGCCGAAGCGCGGCGAGAAGCCGGCCGTGCCGAAGCGGGGCGACAAGCCGCCCGCGCGGCGGGGCCGCTGACGGTCGACTAGAGGTCGCGCCCAAGCATCCGGCTGGACCTCGGTTCGTAGCCGGCGGCGCGCCAGAACGCCGTCCCCGGATCATTGCCCTCGCGGACGACGACGTTCACCCGCGGGCAGCCGAGCGCGCGGAGCTTCCGCTCGACCTCATGCACCAGGCGCGAGCCGAGGCCCGTCCGCCGCTGGGCCTGGGCCACGGCGAGGTGGTAGATCCAGCCACGGCGGCCGTCCCAGGCGCCGAGGGCCGTGCCGACCAGCTCCTTGCCCTGCGTCGCAACGAGCACCAGGCCCGGATTCCGGTTCGCGAGCAGGGCCAGCCCGTCGTCGTCGTCGCCGGTCGATTCCATGCCGACGGATGCCCAAAGGGCCCGCATCGCGGGTCCGTCGCCGGGCCGGAAGCGGCGCAGCTCGACCGGCTCCGGCTCCCGCTGGCGAAACTCACGCTGGCGAGGCTCCGGCTGGCGAGGCCTGCCGGGGTCGACGCTCGGCCGAGCCTTGGCCTGCCGTTTCGCAGTCACTCCGGCCGCTGGCTTCCGCGCGCGCGTCAGGCTCGCCTCGCGCTGCCGGAGGTCGGAGGTGGGGGACGGGGCCGTGCGCGCCGCCTCGATCGCCGCCCGCGCGTCGTCGAGGGTCGCGAAGGGCCCGCGGACGAGCGGCAGCCCCAGATCGTCGTGCTGGGACTCGTCGGTGAGCAGCCAGCGGCCCGACGCCTGCTGGACCGTGAATCGCTCGTCACCGGAGCGATAGGTCCCGGCCTCGACGCGCCGAAGCGCCGTCGGGTCGGGTGGCGACTTCAGCTTCGGCATGCTCGTCTCCGCCGAGCCTCGCGGCGCCTCGGGTCGACGAGCCGGCTCAGGGCCGGCTGTCGACGTTCTCCCAGGCGGGGTCGACCGTCAGGTGGAGCAGGGTTGGCCGA
>DASUHU010000170.1:0-4225 GCA_036273395.1 Candidatus Limnocylindrales bacterium | reverse complement strand
ACGGCGAGATCCTGGCGTTCCGCGAGGGGACCGTCCTGCCGTTCATCGCGCTCCGGTCGCGCCTCGGGCGCAAGGACCCGCATCCGTCCCTGCTGGCGGAGGTGCCCGTCATCTACGTCGCGTTCGACGTGCTGGGCCTTCGTCGGCATGGGCCCGGCGGCAACCAGTCGAGCAACGGCACCCACGGCCACGGCATCGCCTCTGGCCCCGACGGCGGCGACGGTCGCGACGACATCGACGGCGCGGTCGCGCCGATGCTCGAGGAGCCGCTGTCGGAGCGCCGCCTGGCGCTCGAGCACCTCGGCCTCCCGCTCGCGGCCGACGGCGGCGCGTTCGGCCTGTCGCACCTCACGACCGCGGCCTCGATCGACGCGCTCGAGGCGGCCTTCACCGAGGCCCGTGCGCGGCGAAACGAGGGCCTCATGGTCAAGGACCCCACGAGCCGCTACTCGCCGGGCCGGCGCGGGTACGGCTGGCTGAAGATGAAGAAGGCCCTCGCGACCATCGATTGCGTGGTGGTCGGGGTCGAGGTCGGGCACGGCAAGCGCCACGGCGTCCTGTCCGACTACACGTTCGCGGTCCGGGACGAGGCGAATGATCAGCTCGTCACGATCGGCAAGGCCTACAGCGGCCTGACCGACGCCGAGATCGCCACGATGACCCGCTGGTTCGAGGACCACACCGTCAGCCAGCACGGCCGCTACCGCCTCGTCGAGCCGACCGTCGTCGTCGAGGTCGCGTTCGACGTGATCCTCCGCTCGAACCGCCACAAGTCCGGGTTCGCACTGCGCTTCCCCCGGATCGCCCGCCTGCGGCTCGACAAGGCCGCCGCCGAGGCGGACACGCTCGAGACCGTCCGGGAGCTGTACGAGGGCCTCCAGCACGGAGCGGAGCATCTCGTCACCGCGGGTGCGCGGAAGGCCGGCTGAGCGCCCCTCGGGGCGGTAGCATGCGGATCGTCCCGTCAGGGACTTTCAAGGTTGCCGGGGACTAGGGTGCCCGCCATGCAGATCCCATTCACCGGCTACGCGGAGGACTGCACGGTCAACGGCCAGGTCGGGCTCGAGTCCGACCGGCTGTCCGACTTCCTGGCCTCCACGATCGAGTTCGAGGTCGACGCGCCGGCGTTCCAGGCGCTCGACGACGGCCGGCTCGTGGAGGCTCCCTCGGCGACGCTCTCGCGCGAGGATCTCTGCCTGGTCATGGCCACGGGCCCCCGCGGCCGGCCCGAGCGGCGGCTCTGGACTCGGCAGTACCCCGTCCGGGCGCATGTCGGGCCGTACGTCGTCCTCGGCTACCTCCATGCGCCGCCGACGATCGATCCGCTCAAGACGACCGACCGCCGGCCGATCCTGGCCCTCACCTCGAGCACGCTCGAGTACGACCTCGGGGGCGAGGCCCGGCGCGAGCACGCGGACGCGATCCTCGTCAACAGCGCCAAGATCAGCGCGCTCGAGGCGGCCACCGACGCCGACCTCGGCCTGGCGAAGGGCCCCGAGCTCCAGGTCCCGCTCTCGGCGGGCTCGAAGGACCTGACCGGGATCTAGGCGAGCGACGCCGGCTCACGGCGTCACCCCTGCGGCGCTCCCCCTACCGCTCGACGGGCAGGTCGAGCCGGTCACCCCACTCGGACCAGCCGCCGTCGTAGACGGCCACGTCGTCGTGGCCCATGAGCGATAGCACGAAGGCGAGCTTCGCCGCGCCCAGCCCCGAACCGTCATAGCACACGAGCCGCCGGCCGCGAGCGACATTCGCCAGGTGGAGCTGCGACCGCAGCTGGTCCGCGTCGCGCAGGGTCTGGAGCCCACGCTCGTGCATGCCGGCCACGGGCACGTTGATGGCTCCGGGGATGTGGCCGAGGCGGCGGGCGTTGCCCTCGAAGCCCTTGAACTCCGCGGCGGGCCGGGCATCGACGAGCTGGACATCGGGTGAGCCGAGCATCGCCCGGACATCGGTCGTCGAGAGGCGTAGGCGCGGATTGGCCCGGGGCGTGAACGTCGCCGTGTCGTGCGGCAGCGAGGCCGTGCTGACGGGTCGCCGCGAGGCATGCCAGGCGGGATAGCCGCCGTCCAGGATTCGGGCCGACTCGAAGCCGTAGGCCCGGAGGGCCCACCAGGTCCAGGCCGCGAACATGGAGACGGTGTCGTCGTACAGGACGACGCTCGCACTGTCGCCGATCCCGGCCCGCGAGAAGGCCGCAGCGGCCCGGTCGGCCGCGGCGAGATGGATCGCCGGCGCCTCGGTGTCGCTCGCCGGGCTGTCGCTCAGCTCGGCTCGCCAGTCGAGATGGACCGCACCGGGGATGTGGGCGGCCTCGAAGACCTGGGCGGCGGTGCCATCCGGACGCCACCGGACGTCGATGAGGCGGACGCCGTCCCTCGAGAGCTCCTCGGCCAGCCAGGCCGGCGTGGCGAGCAGCTCGGATCGCGCGAAGCCGGTCACGTCTCCTCCGTCGCTGCCATCGTCGCGGCCTTCGGTCGCTGGCCTGTCGCTGATCGGGCGCGTCGGACCCCGCCGGTATCATACGGACGTGGTCTCCCCGTTCATGGCGGATGCGGAGAAGGTCGCCGCCGTGCGGGCCGCGCTCCCCTCGCTCGCCGCCGGGATCCAGCTCGATTCGGCCACCGCGGGCCCGCTCCCGGCCGAGGTCGCGGCGGCGATGGACCAGCTCCAGGGCTACGAGCGCGACATCGGGCGGGCCGATGCGGGCCATCGCGAGGAGCAGCTCCAGCGGAACGAGGAAGCGCGGGCCGCGATCGCCGCGGTCCTCGGGGGCGGCCTCGGCGCGGTGACCCCGACCCACGGTGCCACGGAGGGACTCACCCTCGCTGCCGAGGCGATCCCGCTCCGGACGAGGGACATCGCGACGGGTCCGCTGCGGGCCATCACGACGAGCGACGCCTCGGGCGCCATTCGCCGCGCGCTCGACACCTGGTCGGCGCGGCTCGCGGCCGCAGGCCGGCCGACCGAGGTCCTGGATCTGGAGGGGGATCGCGACGACGCCAGGCTGCTCGATCGGCTCGACGGGGCACTGGACGAGCGGGCCGTGCTCGTGGCCGTGGCGCACGTGTCTCCCACGACGGGCCGAGTCCTGCCGCTCCGCGCGATCTCGGAGCTCGCCGAGGCTCGAGGCGCGGCCGTCATCGCGGACGGATCACAGGCCGCTGGCGCGATCCCGCTGCTCGTCGAGGACCTCGCGGTCGATGCGTATGCCGTCGACGGACATCGCTGGCTGCTCGGTCCGGAAGGGGTCGGTGGGCTATGGCAACGGGAGCGCCCGCCGGCGACGGCGGCGATCGACCGCCTCCACCCACCGTCGGTCGTTGGGCTGGCGCGCGCGATCGGCTGGCTGTCGATGTTCGTCGGCCTCGAGTTCGTCCATCGACGCGGGACCGCGATGGCCGCCACGCTCGCCGAGCGTCTGGCCTCGATCGATGGTGTCGAACTGATCACGCCGATCGCCTCCATGGCGACGATCGTCACGTTCCGCATCGCCGGGTGGGAGCCCGAGGCCGCGCTCGATGAGCTCGCCCATCGGATGTTCCTCATCGGCCGGGGCGTGCGCACGAGCGGGGTCAGACCGGGGCCGGATGCCGTCCGGCTGAGCCCGGGCTGTTGGACGACGAGCGACGAGATCGAGCGAGTGGCCGAGAGCGTCCGGCTGCTGGCCGGCCACACGCCGGAATCGCTGCCGCCGCGCCGCACGCTGGCGATGCTCGGTGCCCCGTGACGCCTCCGCTGGCTGAACGGCAGACACCGGCGCCCCGCCGCCGGGGGTGGCTCGAAATCCGGTGGCGGCAGTTTCGGAACGCGCCCCGGCCGATCGTCCGCGCGGTGGCCTCGTCCCTCGTGGTGGCCTCGATCCTGGGCGTGCTGTACCTCGCCTACGACGTCGCGATCCGCCGTGGAGCGGCCCTCCCGGGGGGTGACCTCCGATTCGCGGCGGCCGCGCTGGACGTGGTCCTGGTACTGGTATTCGGCTCGGTCATCACGTGGCTGATCGTGCCGCTCCCGCGCGGCTCCGGATCTCGCTCGGTCCGGACCGGCTGGAGCGCCGCGCTCGGGTTCTTCGCCGCGATCCCGATCGCGTATCTCGTCCTGGTGGTCGTCGTCCAGATCATCGAGCCGCTGATCGGCTGAGACCGGCTCGCGCGGGCGTGGCGACGCCGGGCGTACGATCCGGGGCGGGGGAGTAGCTCAGCGGTTCAGAGCAGCCGTCTTATAC
>DASUHU010000169.1:0-10633 GCA_036273395.1 Candidatus Limnocylindrales bacterium | reverse complement strand
GCGAAGGTCCTCAAGAGCGCGGCCGCGAACGCCGAGAACAACCTCAACCTCTCGGCCGATGACCTGGTCGTCATCGATGCCCGGGCGGACGAGGGCCCGACGATGAAGCGCTGGCAGCCGCGCGCCCAGGGCCGCGCCTTTCCGATCCACAAGCCCATGACCCACATCACCGTCACCGTCGGCGACGGGGAGGACTGAGCAGCGATGGGACACAAGGTCCACCCCTACGGCTTCCGCCTCGGAGTCACCCGCACCTGGACCGCGAAGTGGTACCACGACAAGGAGTACACGGACCTCCTGGTCGAGGACCTCGCGATCCGGAGCCTCGTCGGGAAGCGCCTCGCGAACGCCAGCGTCAGCGGCATCGAGATCGAGCGCAACTTCGGGCAGGTCACCGTGACCGTCCACACCGCCAAGCCCGGGATCGTCATCGGCAAGGGCGGCCAGAACGTCGAGATCCTCCGCCAGCAGATCGGGGCGCTGACGAAGCGCAAGGTCAAGCTGGAGATCAAGGAGATCCGCCAGCCCGAGCTCGACGCCTACCTCGTGGCGATGAACATCGCCCAGCAGCTGAGCCGTCGGATCGCCTTCAAGAAGGCCATGAAGCAGTCCATCCAGCGGTCGATGAAGGCCGGCGCGAAGGGCGTCAAGATCATGGTCTCCGGGCGACTCAACGGCGCCGAGATGAGCCGCCGGGAGTGGGACCGCGAAGGCCGCATCCCGCTCGGCACGCTCCGGGCCGACATCAGCTACGGCCAGGTCCACGCCCACACGACCTACGGCCGGATCGGCGTCAAGGTCTGGATCTACCGCGGCGACGTGACGCCGGTCAGGGCTGCCGCGCCGCAGGCCGCCCTCGCCGCGGGCCAGGGAGTCTGACGTGCTCCTTCCGCGACGGGTCAAGCACCGCAAGGTCATGCGCGGCCGCATGTCCGGCCAGGCCAAGGGCGGGTTCGAGGTCGCCTTCGGCGATTTCGGGCTGGCGACCCTGGAGCCGGCCTGGATCACGAGCCGCCAGATCGAGGCGGCCCGGCGAGCGATGACCCGCTCGGTCAAGCGCGGCGGCAAGATCTGGATCCGGATCTTCCCGGACAAGCCGGTCACGAAGAAGCCGGCCGAGACCCGGATGGGCTCCGGCAAGGGCGCGCCCGATCACTGGGTCGCCGTCGTGAAGCCCGGCCGGATCCTGTTCGAGATGGCCGGCGTGCCGGCCGAGGAGGCCAACGAGGCGATGCGCCTCGCGAGCCACAAGCTGCCCGTCGCCACGCGCGTCGTGTCGCGCGCCGGGACGGAGGGGGCCGAGGCGTGATCGAGTTCGCCCAGATCCGCAAGATGTCCGACCGCGAGCTCGAGGATGCTCTCAAGCAGGCCAAGCAGGACCTGTGGAGTGCCCGCTTCGCGCTCCAGACGCGACAGCTCGCCTCGACCAGCACCATCCCCCAGCACCGCCGGACGATCGCCCGGATCATGACCGTGCAGCGCGAGCGCCAGCTCGGCGGCCCGAGCTCGCGGAGCGCGACGAGCGCCCCGAGCCCGGCCGCGGTCACGGCCGAGCCAGCCGCCGCCCCGGCGACCACGAAGAGGACCAAGCGATGACCGCCGCTCGAACGCCGGCCGCGACCCGCCGCCGCACGCCGGCTCCCGAGGCCGCGGCGCCGGCCACCCGGACGTCCATGCGCAAGACCAAGACCGGCCGCGTCGTGAGCGACAAGATGGACAAGACGATCGTCGTGTCCGTCGAGCGACTCGCCCGCCACCGGCTGTACAAGCGCGTGATCCGGCTGACGACCAAGTTCAAGGCGCACGACGAGGCCAACGAGGCCCACGTCGGGGACACCGTGCTCATCGAGGAGTCGCGACCGCTGTCGGCCACGAAGCGCTGGCGCCTGGTGCGCGTCGTGCAGCGGGCCGGCGACCACGGGCTCGCGAGCGAGCTCGTCGGCGAGGAGGCCGCGGTCTCCGAGGCGATCCACGGGGCGGCCCATCCGGGCCGCGGCCGGGCCGAGTCCGAGTCCGGTTCGGAAGGCCCCGAGAGCGCGGACGCCGCCGAGGCGACCGGCGAGGCCGGCGCGGATGAGGCGGCCGGGCAGGAGCCGTCGGCGTGATCCAGCCCCAGACCCGCCTCAAGGTGGCCGACAACACCGGTGCCCGGACGATCCAGTGCATCCGGATCATGGGCCGCTCCGCCAAGACGAGCGCCGGGATCGGCGACGTGATCATCGCCAGCGTCAAGCAGGCGATCCCGAACGCCGCCGTGAAGAAGGGCGATGTCGTCCGGGCCGTCGTCGTCCGCACGGCCAAGGAGTACGGCCGCGCCGATGGCAGCTACATCCGGTTCGACGAGAATGCGGCCGTCCTGATCAACAACCAGGGCAATCCCCGCGGGACCCGGATCTTCGGCCCGGTCGCGCGCGAGCTCCGGGATCGGAACTACATGAAGATCGTGTCCCTCGCCCCGGAGGTGCTGTGATGCCCCACGGCCCCGAGATCCGCAAGGGCGACACCGTCGTGGTCCTCGCCGGCAAGGACGCCGGCAAGCAGGGTGTCGTCGACCGCGTCATCCGCCGCGCCGAGAGCCGCAGCCCGCTCCGGAGCATGTACCGCCACGGCAGCCCCAAGGCCAGCGTGTCGGTCGTCATCGAGGGCCTCAACGTCGCCAAGCGCCACCAGAAGCCCCGCCAGACCTCGAGCCGTACGGACCGGATGCCGAAGGTCCAGCAGGGCGGGATCCTCGATGTCGCGATGCCGCTCAACGTCAGCAAGGTCATGCTCGTCTGCCCGAAGTGCCACGAGCCAACTCGCATCCGGCACACCGTCCTCGACGATGGCCGGCGGGTCCGCGTCTGCAGCCACTGCGGCTCGACGCTGGAGATCGTCAAGTGACCCTCCGCGAGCGCTACCAGGCCGAGGTCGTGCCGGCGCTTACGAAGCAGTTCGAGTACGCCAATCCGATGCAGGTGCCGCGCCTCGCGAAGATCGTGGTGAACGTCGGCCTGGGTGAGGCCCTGACCAATGCCAAGGCGATCGACGCGACCGTCGGGGACCTCGCGGCGATCACCGGCCAGAAGCCGATCATCACCCGGGCCAAGCGCTCGATCGCCCAGTTCCGGGTCCGGACCGGCAACCCCATCGGGGTCAAGGTCACCCTCCGGGGCCAGCGGATGTGGGACTTCCTGGAGCGGCTGACGATGCTGTCGCTGCCCCGGATCCGGGATTTCCGCGGGACGCCATCGCGGTCCTTCGACGGTCGCGGCAACTACAGCCTCGGGCTCCGCGAGCAGATCGCGTTCCCCGAGATCGACTACGACAAGGTGGACCGTCTCCGCGGGCTGGAGATCAGCATCGTGACGACGGCGAAGTCCGACGAGGAATCGAAGCGTCTGCTCGAGCTCCTCGGCATGCCCTTCGCCTCGTAGGCGGGGAGGGGAGTCCGATGGCCAAGAAGTCACTCATCGCCAAGTCCAAGCGCAAGCCGAAGTTCTCGGTCCGGGCCTATCACCGCTGCGTGGTCTGCGGCCGGCCGCGGGCATTCATGCGCCGCTTCAGCCTGTGCCGGATCTGCTTCCGGGAGCGCGCCCTGCAGGGCGAGCTGCCCGGCGTCACGAAGTCCAGCTGGTAGGGCCCGATGAACATCTCCGACCCGATCGCCGACATGCTGACCCGCGTCCGGAACGCGTCGCGGGCCCGCCACACCGAGGTCGTCGTGCCCGCGTCGCGGACGAAGCGCGAGATCGCCCGGATCCTCAAGGCCGAGGGCTTCATCGCCGACGTCACCGAGGAGCAGGCCGGTCCGAGCCACGTCCTCCGGCTGACCCTGCGCTACGTCGACGGCAAGGTCCCGGTCGTCAGCGGCCTGAAGCGGATCAGCAAGCCCGGCCTCCGGGTCTACGCCCGCAAGACGGACATCCCGCGGGTCCTCGGGGGCCTCGGGATCGTCATCGTGAGCACGAGCCAGGGGATCATGACCGGCGCCGAGGCCCGCAAGGCCCAGCTCGGCGGCGAAGTCCTGGCTTACGTCTGGTAGCCCGGAATGTCCCGAATCGGGCGCATGCCCATCACCGTCCCCAGCGGGGTCGAGGTCGCCATCGACGGCCGGCACATCACCGTGACCGGGCCGAAGGGCAGCCTCTCGCGCGACCTCAATCCCGAGATGACGGTCAGCCGCGACGGCCACTCGATCGTCGTCACGCGACCGAGCGAGACGAAGACCCACAAGCAGCTCCACGGCCTGACCCGGACGCTCGTCAACAACATGGTCGTCGGGGTCACCTCCGGCTACCGCAAGGGCCTCGAGATCACCGGCGTCGGCTATCGCGCCAATCTCGTCGGCCGGAAGCTCCAGCTGAGCCTCGGCTACAGCCACCCCATCGAGATCGACCCGCCGGCGGGGATCAGCTTCGAGGTCGAGAACCCGACACGGCTCGCCGTCGTCGGCATCGACAAGGAGCTCGTGGGCGAGGTCGCGGCGCACATCCGGTCGACGCGCAAGCCCGAGCCGTACAAGGGCAAGGGCGTCCGCTACGCCGGCGAGCAGGTCCGCCGCAAGGCCGGCAAGGCCGGCAAGATCGGCGGCAAGAAGTAGCCGTCGGCCTGTGACGAACGAATCGCGGACGACACGACGATGACCATGACCGCGAGCCGAGGCGCGGCGCGCCAGAAGCGCCACGACCGGATCCGCCTCACTGTCGAGGGGGGTCCCGATCGGCCGCGCCTGGCCGTCTTCCGCAGCCTCAACCACATCTACGCCCAGGTGATCGACGACGCCGCCGGCCGGACGCTCGCGTCCGCGTCGTCGCTCGACGCCGGCCTCCGGGGCGGCGATGGCAGCAAGACCGACGATGCCGCGAAGGTCGGCCAGCTCATCGCCCAGCGGGCTCGTGCCGCGGGCGTCGAGCGGGTCGTCTTCGACCGGGCCGGGTTCCGGTACCACGGCCGCATCAAGTCGCTGGCGGACGCCGCGCGCGCCGCCGGCCTCGAGTTCTAGGGGAGCGCCGTGGCACGCATCGATCCCAACAAGCTCGCGCTCGAGGAGCGCGTCGTCCAGATCAACCGCGTGGCGAAGGTCGTCAAGGGCGGCCGGCGCTTCAGCTTCAGCGCGGTGATCGTCGTCGGCGACGGCGCCGGCCACGTCGGCGTCGGCCTGGGCAAGGCCGGTGAGGTCCCCGAGGCGATCCGGAAGGGCGTCGAGGACGCGAAGAAGCACCTCGTCCGCATCCCGACCTTCGGTACGACCATCCCCCACGAGGTCCGGACCGTCTACGCCGCGAGCCGGGTCATGCTCAAGCCCGCGAGCCAGGGAACCGGCGTGATCGCCGGCGGGTCCGTTCGGGCCGTCGTCGAGGCCGCCGGCATCCGCGACATCCTGACGAAGGTCACCGGCTCCACGAACCCGGTCAACGTGACCCGGGCGACGCTCGAGGCCCTGCGCGAGCTGCGCTCGCCCGAGGAGCTCGGTGCCCGTCGCGGCGTGACGCTCCGGATCCACATCCCCGGCCAGCAGGTCGGGTCGGAGGCGGCCAATGGCTGAGCACCAGGCCGCCGGCCGGCTCCGCGTCACCCAGGTGAAGAGCACGATCAGCCACATCGGGCGCAATCGGGCGACCGTGCGGGCCCTTGGCCTCCACGGCATCGGCTCGAGCGTCGAGGTCCCCGACAACGAGGCAACCCGCGGGATGGTCCGGCAGGTCCGGTTCCTCGTGACCGTCGAGGAGCTGCCCGGAACCACCGCCGGAGGCAAGGCATGAAGCTCCACGACCTCCGACCCGCGCCCGGATCCCGGACGCCGAAGCGGCGCGTCGGCCGCGGCATCGCCGCCGGCCAGGGCAAGACCGCGGGCCGCGGCACGAAGGGCCAGAAGGCCCGCGCCGGCGGCACGATCCCGGCCTGGTTCGAGGGCGGCCAGACCCCGCTCCACCAGCGCCTCCCGAAGCTGCACGGCTTCCGGAACCCGTTCCGGATCGAGTACGAGGTCGTCAACGTCGGCGACATCGCGAAGCTCGTCGAGCTCGGGGTGCTCCAGCCGGGCGACATGCCCGCGCGCGCCGGAGCCAAGGCCGCGAAGGCCGCCAAGGGCAGCGCACCCGTGACCGTGAACCAGGAGCTCCTGCGCGCGGCAGGCCTCGTCCGCACGCTGGACCGGCCGCTCAAGGTCCTCGGCGGCGGCGAGCTCTCGTCCGCGCTCTACGTCCTCGCCGACGCCTTCAGCGCATCGGCCCGGGCCAAGATCGAGGCGGCCGGCGGAACGGCGTCGGTCATCGAGTCGGAGCTCACGAAGCGCCGAGCTGGCAAGGATCAGCCAGCGGCCGATGAGGCAACCGGGGGGGAAAGGCTCGCCGCCACCGCCGCGAGCGCTGGCGCCGAGCCCGCGAGCCCCGACGCTGATGCCGCGAGCGCGGGCGCCGAGTCCGCGAGCCCGGACGCCAAGTCCGCGACTCCGGCTGATGCCGAGCCGACCCCGACCGCCGTAAAGGCACCCGCCCGGCGACGCAAGCCCGCCGCCGCGGAGCCGACTCCCGACGCCGCGGCCTCCGAGCCGGCAACGGCCGAGGCGGCGCCCGGCGAGCCGGTGTCCAGCGAGCCGGCTGCCCGGGAATCGGCGGGCGGCGACGAGAGCGGCTCCTCCGGCGACGCGGCCTGATGCTCGACTCGCTCCTCAACGCCTTTCGCGCCCCGGACATCCGCCGGCGGATCCTGTTCGTCCTCGGGATCCTGATCGTCTACCGGCTGCTGGCCCAGGTGCCGCTGCCGGGGGTCGACCGGACCGCGCTCGCGCAGTTCTTCCAGAAGAACACCGCGTTCGGGATCATCGACCTGTTCGCCGGTGGCGGTCTGTCGCAGCTGTCGATCGTCGGGCTGGCGATGAACCCCTACATCAACGCCTCGATCATCATGCAGCTCATGAGCGGGGTCATCCCCTCGCTCCAGAACCTGAGCCGCGAAGGCGAGTACGGGCGGCAGAAGCTCAACCAGTACACCCGCTACCTGACCGTGCCGATGGCCCTCCTGCAGGCGTTCGGCATCCTCTCGGCCTTTGCCAACCAGGGCGTCCTCAACCCGAGCGGCGGGTTCGGGCTCGGGAATCCGACCTCGTGGGTCCAGATGATCACGCTGACTGCCGGGGCCGTGCTCCTGATGTGGCTCGGCGAGCTCATCACCGAGAAGGGCATCGGCAACGGCATCAGCTTCATCATCTTCGCCGGCATCGTCAGCCGTGCGCCCGCGGGCCTCGTCAACGTCCTGAGCCAGCCCTCGCCCCGCGACATCGTCCTGTTCGTCCTCTTGGCCATCGTCGCCGTCGCGGTGATCGTCTACATCCAGGAGGGCCAGCGCCGGATCCCGGTCCAGTATGCGAGCCGGGTCCGCGGCCGCCGGATGTACCAGGGCGGCCAGACGTTCCTGCCGCTCCGGGTCAACCTGGCGGGCGTGATCCCGATCATCTTCGCGATCAGCATCCTCCAGTTCCCGGCTCAGATCGCGGCGTACTTCTCGTTCTCGTCGGTCCAGGGCGTGCGTGACGTCGCGACCGCGATCGCCGGGTTCCTGAGCTCGACGACCGTGCAGTACGCCCTCATGTACTTCCTGCTGACGGTCGGGTTCACGTACTTCTACACGGCGTTCACGTTCAAGCCCGACGAGACCGCTGAGCAGCTCCGCAAGAATGGCGGCTTCATCCCGGGCATCCGGCCCGGTCGACCGACGCAGGATTACCTTGCCCGCGTCGTGACCCGGATCACGTTCGCGGGCGCCCTGTTCCTCGGGATCGTCGCCGTTGCGCCGGTCCTCGCCGGCGTGCTCGACAACTCGCTCAGCGGCCTGGCCATCGGCGGCACGGGCCTGCTGATCGTCGTGTCGGTCGTCGTCGAGACGATGAAGCAGATCGAAGCCCAGCTGATGATGAGAAATTACGAAGGCTTCATCCGATGAGCGCCACGCGGCCCTCCGGAGGCCGAGGCGACGCTCCCGTGAGCCATCGGGCCCGGGGAGCTCATCCGGTGAGCCGCCGCCCTTCGGCGGACCCGGGCCGGTAGGTCCACCGCCCTCGCGACCATGGTCATCGTCCTGCTGGGTGCGCCCGGTGCGGGCAAGGGGACCCAGGCGCCGATCCTCGCCCGCCAGCTCGGCGTGCCGATCCTCGCCTCGGGCGACCTCCTGCGGGCCGTGGCCGCCACCGACACCGATCTCGGACACGAGGTGGACCGGATCATGAAGGGCGGCGGCCTCGTGCCCGATACCACGACCGTCCGGATCTTCCTCGACCGCCTGTCGGCCCCCGATGCCGCGCGCGGCGCGATCCTCGACGGGTTTCCGCGAACCGCCGCGCAGGCAGCTGCGCTCGATGCCGCGCTCGCGGAGCGCGGCCTCCGCGTGGATGCCGCGATCCTCATCGACGTCCCGAAGGATGAGCTGCTCGGGCGGATGACGGACAGGGTGATCTGCCGCGCGGCCGGTCATCCCTACAACCTCCGAACGGCGCCGCCACTCGTGGCCGGGATCTGCGACATCGATGGCTCCGATCTGTATCGCCGGGCGGACGACGACGAGGCGACGGTCCTGGCCCGGCTCGACAAGCAGCTTGCGCCGCTCGTCGAGGTCATCGGCCACTACCAGCAACGCGGCGCGCTGCGCACCGTCGCCGGCCTCCAGCCGATCCAGACCGTCACCGCCGAGGTCCTCTCCGTGCTGCCGGCGCCGGTCGACGCACCGCTGGCTTCGCGCGCCGACATGCCCCTGCCGTGATCACCCGGAAGTCGGCCCGGGAGATCGGGCAGATGCGCCGGGCCGGACGCATCGTCGCGGAGGTCCTGGCCCTCGTCGAATCAGAGCTGCGGCCCGGGATCACCTCGGCCGAGCTCGATCGCCTCGCCGAGGACCACATCCGCCGCTCGGGAGCCACGCCGTCGTTCCTCGGCTACCTCGGGGGCGGCCGCTACGGCCGCGGCCCGAACGCCTTCCCGGCAAGCATCTGCGTCTCGATCGACGACGAGGTCGTCCACGGCATCCCGGGTGATCGGGCGATCCGCGACGGCCAGCTCGTCTCGGTCGACGTCGGCGCGATCGTCGACGGCTGGCACGGCGACGGCGCACGAACGTTCGTCGTGGGCGAGGTCGCGGCCGGGGTCCAGGAGCTGGTCGACACGACCCGGCTCGGGATGATGGCCGGCATCGCGGCCGCGATCCCGGGCGCGCGCCTCGGCGACATCTCGGCGGCGATCGAGGACGTCGCGAAGCCCCACGGCTACGGGATCGTCCGCCAGTTCGTCGGCCACGGCATCGGCACGGACATGCACCAGGATCCCCAGGTCCCCAACTACCGGACCGGCTCGCGCGGCCCCGAGCTGCTGCCCGGCCTGTGCCTCGCGATCGAGCCGATGTTCACGCTCGGCCGGAGCGCCGTCCGGGTCCGTCCCGATGGCTGGACGGTGGTCACCTCCGATGGCTCGCTCGCGGCCCACTTCGAGCACACGATCGCGATCACCGAGTCCGGCCCCGAGATCCTCACCAAGGTCTGAGCGTGCGGCTGATCGGGCGTTGTCAGGATCGGGTCATTTCTGATACGCTGCGCGTTCGTGTGTCGGCCCGCCCGGGCCGGCATTCGATGTGAGAAAGGGACCCAGTACCGCCCGTGGCAAAGCGAGATGCGATCGAGGTCGAGGGAACGGTGGTCGAACCGCTCCCCAACACGATGTTCGCGATCGAGCTGGACAACGGGCACCGGGTATTGGCCCACATCTCGGGCAAGCTGCGGATGAACTTCATCCGGATCCTGCCCGGAGACCGCGTCCGGGTCGAGCTTTCGCCCTACGACCTGACGCGCGGCCGGATCACGTACCGCTTGAAGTAAGCCGCCTCCGGGCGGTCGCAAAGAATCGATCGAGGAACCGTTGAAAGTCAGAGCCTCCATCAAGGCCCGCTGCGACAACTGCAAGGTCATCCGCCGCCACGGGACCGTGATGGTCATCTGCACCAATCCCAAGCACAAGCAGCGGCAGGGGTAGGGACCGAGTGGCACGCATCGCCGGCGTCGACATCCCCCGCGAGAAGCGGGTCGAGGTGTCGCTGACCTACATCTTCGGGATCGGCCTGCCGACCTCGCAGAAGATCCTGACCCAGACGAACATCAACCCGGACACCCGGGTCCGAGATCTCACGGAGGATCAGGTCAACCGGCTCCGCGAGCTGATCGACCGCCGCTACAAGGTCGAGGGCGACCTCCGCCGCGAGGTGGCCCTCAACGTCAAGCGGCTCCAGGAGATCGGCTCCTACCGCGGGCTCCGGCATCGCCGCAACCTGCCCGTCCGGGGCCAGCGCACCAAGACCAACGCGCGCCAGCGGCGCGGGCCGAAGAAGACCGTCGGTTCGCGCAAGCGCTCGACCGCGAAGACCTAGGCACAGCGAGGACGTTGATCACGCATGGCTGAACGGAAGCGGGCCGTCAAGCAGCGGCGCCGGGAGCGGAAGAACGTGCCCCAGGGGCACGCTCACGTCCAGGCGTCGTTCAACAACACGATCATCACGATCACGGACCTCACCGGGGCGGTCGTGAGCTGGGGCTCGGCCGGCGTGGCCGGGTTCAAGGGCTCCCGCAAGAGCACCCCGTACGCCGCGGCCCTCTCGGCCGACGTCGCCGCCCGCA
>DASUHU010000168.1:0-4846 GCA_036273395.1 Candidatus Limnocylindrales bacterium | reverse complement strand
GGCGCTCGTCCCGGCCTTCGTCGCCTCGATCGTGTCGTTCACGATCTTCGGCGCGCTGATCGGGTATGCGCCGATCTTCGGTCGCGTCGCGGGAGCGGGCTTCACCGATCCGGTCCAGCTCGTGTACTTCGTCCTCATCGGTGTCCTCGCGGGCCTGGTCGGACGGCTGTACATCGGCACGTTCTACGGTGCCGGCCGGTGGTTCGCCCGCTGGCCCCTCCCGCGCGAGCTGCGGCCGGCCATCGCGGGCTTCGGGGTCGGCTGCCTGGGCCTGCTCGTCCCGGGTGTGCTCGGAACCGGCTACGGCTGGGTCCAGGCCTCATTCGACCGCTCGGCCCTGCTGGGCCTGCCGCTGATCATGGTCCTCGCCCTGCCGTTCGCGAAGATCCTCGCGACCTCGCTCTCGATCGGCTCGGGCGGCTCGGGCGGGATCTTCGGGCCGGGGATGGTGATCGGCGGCCTGCTCGGCGCATCGGTCTGGCGCCTGCTCGAGCCGATCGCGCCGGCCATCCCGGCCGATCCCTCGGGCTTCGTCATCGTCGCGATGATGGCCCTGTTCGGGAGCATCGCCCACGCCCCGCTCGCGGTCATGCTCATGGTCGCCGAGATGACCGACAACCTCGGGATGCTCGCGCCCGCGATGCTCGCGATCGGGATCGCCTCGCTGATCGTCGGCGAGCGCTCGATCTACGCGTCGCAGCTGCGAAGCCGGGCGGACTCGCCGGCCCACCAGTTCCGATACGCCCTGCCCCTGATGGCGTCGATCCCCGCCGGCGATGCGGCGCGCGTGCCGCGGCTCGTGCTGACGACGCAGGACACGGTCGCGCATGCGCTCTCCCAGCTGCGGGCGGTGGCCCTGCCGGGAGCACCGGTGATCGGACCGAACGGGGCCTTCAGAGGAAGCCTCGAGGTCGCCGATCTCCTGGCTGCCGACTCCGGCGCGCTCGTCGGGAGCCTGGCGCTCAACGGTCCGGTCGTGACGGTCGATGACGGTCTCGATGACGCGATGTCCCTCCTGGCCGAGGCCCATCGGAGCTGGGCGCCGGTCGTGGCGGAGGCTCGGATCGTCGGCACGATCTCCTCGAACGACGTGCTCGCGGCGTACCGGACCGCGCTCGCCGCGAACGTTCGCCGGGTCAGATCGGTGGGTCCCGGCGGCACCCTGGTCGAAGCCGACGTCGAGTCGTCATCATGGCTCGCCGGCCGCCGGGTCGACGAGGTCGCGTGGCCTCGGGACACCGTGCTCGTGTCGATCACCCGCGGCGACCGCCTCATCGTTCCCCGCGGGGAGGTGGTCATCCAGGCCGAGGATCGGATCGCGGTCTTCTCCTCGGATGCGGCCCGGCCGGCACTCGACGCGCTGCTGACCGGGCGCGACCGGCAGCCCGACGCCGCCGAAGGCATGGCCCTGTAACGATTGCCGGCTCACGATCAAGTCCCGCAGCTCGAGGTGGAGATGGCGACCATGACCGACACCACGCGGACCGTCCGCCTGGGCGATCGCGAGATCACGCGCATCGGGCTCGGCACGAACCGGCTGACGAACACCACCGAGCACGTCGCGTTCATCCAGCACGCGATCGCGTCCGACATCGGCCTCGTCGACACCGCCCACACGTACACCGGCGGGGACAGCGAGACGACGATCGGCCAGGCGCTCGGGGCGGGAGCCGGCGACGCCCGGAGCGCCACGCTCCGAACCGGCTCGGGCGTGCTCGTCGCGACGAAGGGCGGCCTGGCGGCCGGCGACGGCGAGCCCGCGGTGCTCCGGGAGCAGATCGAGGCAAGCTTCCGTCGACTGCAGACCGACACGATCGACCTCTACTACCTCCACCGGTTCCATCCCCAGACCCCGCTCGAAGCCAGCCTCGGGACGATCCGGGAGTTCGTGGATGCCGGCCGGATCCGGCTCGTCGGGCTGTCACAGGTCGGGGTCGATGTCATCGAGCGAGCGCGGCGGCTGCTGCCGATCGCCGCGGTCCAGAACCACTACAGCCTCAAGGAGCGGGGCTGGGACCCCGTGATCGACTACTGCGCCAGGGAGGGCATCGTCTTCGTGCCGTTCTTCCCGCTCCGCGGCGTCGAGAGCCCGACGCTCGACCGCATCGCCAGGGGCCACGACGCGACGCCGAACCAGGTCGCCCTCGCGTGGCTGCTCCGGCGGTCGCCCGCGATCCTCCCGATTCCCGGGAGCCTGTCGCTCGTCCACGTCCGCCAGAACGTGGCGGCCCTCGACCTCCACCTCACCGACGACGAGTTCGACGAGCTGAGCTCGGCCGGCTGAGGGCGGGCGGCGAACGGGCGGCGCTAGCCCGGCGGCGCGCTCTCGTTCGAATCGGCCGCCGGGACGACGGTGGAGGCGGGGCCGCTGACCCGGTAGAAGCCATCGCGCAGCGTGATCTGCTCGCGCTTCGCCGCGTACATCCTCGTGACAGGGGAGGACAGCTCGATCTGCGATGGCTCGGGGAAGAACTCGAGGTAGTTGACGTCCCGCTCGTAGCGGAGGCCGAGGCCCTCGGCGATCCGGATGGAGGCTTCGTTCCCAGGAACGATGTAGGCGATCAACCGCCGGAACGACAGGTGCTCGAGCACGAACCTGGCCATCGCATGTGCGGCCTCTCGACCAAAGCCCTGGCCCCAGAACGGCTTGCCGAGCATGTAATCGATCTCGCGGTCACCCGGATCCTCGGCGGTATCGACTCCGCCGGTCCCCATCACGGTTCCGTCGTCGCGCAGGGTGATCACCCAGCCCACGGCGTCGAGCGGATCGGACTGCCAGCGCTGCATCAGCGCGTCGAGGGTCCGGCGGGCCCGATCGGCCGGCGACTCGGTCGACCTGCGGACCGGGACGTAGCGGCGGAAGTCAGGATCGGTCAGCAGTGGACCCCAGGCCTCGGCGTCGGACGGCAGCCGCTCGCGGAGCACCAGGCGATCGGTCTCTATCCGGGCCACCGACTCCACCGACGTCACCGACTCGCACTCCCGTCGCCCGCGAGCCGCCTCGCTCGGGACATCCTCAGGCTACCGCCCCGGCCCGGAATCGGCGAGCCGGCCGTAGGTGATCTCCGTCCGGTCGCGGACGAAGCCGCAGCGCTCGTAGAGCGGGAGCGCGCCGGTCGGGTTGTCCGCGTCGACGAAGAGCGCAGCCTCGGTCATGCCGCGGTCCCGGAGCAGCCGCAGGTTGCGGCCGATCAGGGCCGTGGCGACGCCCCGGCCTCGCCACCGGCGGCGGGTGAAGATCGATTCCGTGTAGCCGCGCCGGCGATTGAACGTCGCGTTCTCGTCGGGGTCGATGTATCCGAGGACGCCGCCGACCACCTCGTCACCGTCCCAGGCCACCTGCCAGACGTCGAGCTGGCCCTCGATCGGGTCGTCGATCGTCGCGGCGAGGGCCTCCGGGGTGAAGTCCGGGTAGTACCACTCGTCCGCCGATGCCTCCGACCTGGCCTCGAGGATCCGGCCGGCGTCTTCCCGCCGGACGGGCCGCGCATCGAGGCCCTCCGGGAGCTCATCGGCGGGCAGGTCCTCGAGGGTCGCGCGGAGCATCGAGTAGCCCCAGCGAATCGGCGCGTAGCCCTCGCCCTCGAGCAGCGCGATGGCACCCGTCTCGCCTTCGTCGGCGCGCGTCTCGAACCGCAGCGGGAGGTCGGTCCGCGACTGCTGCCCAGCGTGCTCGCGCCCGGTCGCCTGGGCCCGCCCGAGCAGCTCCCGCCCGATGCCCATGCGGCGCCGTTCGGGAACGACTCGACAGCGAGTCCAGATCGCTCGGACGCCCTCGGGGCGGTCCTTGTCGTAGTGGGCGTAGGCGAAGCCGACCGGCTCGCCGGCGATCTCGGCCAGGGTGACGAGGCCGCCCGGATTCGCCGGCTCGTGGGCGGCGAGGTAGCGCTCGAACGACGAGGCGGACATGAGCTCCGACAGCCCGTCGGCCTTCATGCAGGCGGCATGGATCGCGGCGAGCGCGTCCCAGTCGGAGGCGCCCCGCCAGCGGCGATAGGTCGCCAGGCCCGAGGCATCGACGACCTGTTCGGCCATGGTCGCCATGATGCGGCACCAGCCGACGTGTCGAAGCATCAAGTTGCGGAGCTTCGCGCGGGGGCTCTCGAACCCATTGCCAGCGCGCGCCAGGCGCCGCTAGGATCGCGCCGGCTATCGGGGGTGGCCTTCGGTCGGATCGCTACCTGAGGGAGCCGGATGTCTCGATTGACCCGACACTCGACCCTGCGGGTCGGTGCCTCCGTCGTCGTCCTTGCGCTCGCGAGCGCGGCGTGCAGCGGTGCTGCGACCTCGCCGCCATCAGTCGCGGCTGGCACGCCAGCCGCCTCTGGAGCTGGAGCACCGCCGACGGCCACCGCGGTTCCGAGCGCCTCGGCCGTCGCAGTCTCGAGCCCGGCAGGCGGTCCGGGCGTGGCCCTCTCCGGGCCCTCCTGCAACCTCATCTCGACCGCTGCCGCCGCGACCGCGCTCGGCGGCGGCACGGCGACGGCCAATCAGCTGTCGACCGGCACCATTTCCGTCTGCATCTACAAGGTCGGCACCAAGGAGCTCGACCTCACGCTCGACACCTCGAGTGCGGCCGCGGCGACATTCGCGCAGGCCCAGGCGGCCGCGGGCGCTACGGCGGTCTCGGGCCTCGGTGACCAGGCCGTCATGTTCGCGCAGCCATCGGGCAACGTCGTGCTGACGGCGATGAAGGGCGGCGTCCGGGTCGCTCTCGGCTTCGGCACGACGGCAACGACCGCGATCGGGGACGCCGCGACCCAGGCGGCGATCCTCCAGGCACTCCTCGCGGCGGTCGTGGGAGGCTAGGCCGCGAGTCCTGGGGGCGCTGCGTTCGAGCGCGTCT
>DASUHU010000167.1:0-5930 GCA_036273395.1 Candidatus Limnocylindrales bacterium | reverse complement strand
TGCCGCACAGCTCGGCGCACTGGCCCCGGAAGACCTGGTTCGCGTCGCCCGGGTCGATCGTGAAGTCGAACTTGTTCGTGATGCCCGGCACGACGTCTCGCTTGAACAGGAACTGCGGCACGTACCAGGCGTGGATGACGTCGGGGCTGCTGAGCGACACCTGGACGTCCTTGCCGACCGGCAGCGCCATCCCGCCGCAGCCGGGATTGGTGAGGGCCTCCTTGCCCGCGGGGCAGTCGGCCGAGGAGGTCGCGTAGAACGGCACGTTCTGGGTCGCGATCACGTTGCCGCTCGCATCCAGGTACTCGAACTTCCACTGGAACTGGGCGGCGATCGCGTTGACCCGGATCTGGGGCTGGTCGCTCACGGCGTTGACCGAGTTGAGCGTGCCGTACGAGATCGCGAACAGGTACAGGACGATGACGGTGGGGATCAGCGTCCAGAGGATCTCGACGAGGTTGTTGCCGTGGGTCTGCGGCGGGAGCTCGTCGTCACCGGGCTTCCGGTGGTACCGGATGATGCTCCAGATGATCAGGCCCTCGACGGCCACGAAGATGGCGGCCGCGAGCGCGAAGACGATGTTGTAGAGGTCCCGGGTCTGCTGGCCCTGCTCCGTGACCGCGGTCGGCGGGAAGAGCGCGTTGCCGGCGCCCGAGATGAAGACCGCCGCGACGAGGACCACCAGGAGGATGACGACGCCGCCCGCGACCAACGCGTCGGGGACGGGGCGCCTCCTGGGGGAACTCGACATGCACGATCCTCGGTGCGAAGCGATGGAGCGGATGGAGACCGGGCCGACCGGGACGAGGCGCCCGGATGGGGACGCGAGGCCAGCCCTTCGAGGCGACCGCGGCTCATGATAGCGAGGACCGATCGGGCGCGTGGTTCGGTGCGAGGTGGGACGATAGCCGCGTGAGCACGGTCCCGCGCCGCACGGCGGCGCTCGCCGGCGGCGGCCTCCTCGGGATCGCGTGGTGCCTCGCGCTCGCGGCGCCGGCGCTGGCCCATGGCCCGTACGATCCGACTCCGCCGACGCCCTGGATCGTCCTCACTGCCTGGGAGTTCGATCCCACGATCGCGATCCCACTGGCGGCCCTCGCCGTGGGCTGGCTGTGGATGGTCGACCGGATCAACGGCCGGCATCCGGCGAACCCGGTGCCGCTGCTCCGCACGGTCTCGTTCCTGCTGGGCCTGTTCGCGATCGCCTTCGCGCTGCAGTCGGGGATCGAGCGCTACGACACCGCCCTGTTCTCCATCCACATGGTCCAGCATCTGCTCCTGACCCTGGTCGCGCCGCCGTTGATCATGCTCGGCGCACCGATCACACAGCTCCTCCGGGTCGCGTCACCGCGGGTCCGGAAGGACCTGATCCTGCGGATCCTCCACTCGGCGCCGGTCGCGGGCCTGACCCATCCCGTGACGGCCTGGCTGGCGTTCACGCTGGTCATGTGGGGCTCGCACTTCTCGCCGCTGTTCGACCTGTCGCTGGAGAACCCAGGCGTCCACGAGGTGGAGCACCTGCTCTACATCACGACCGGCCTGCTGTTCTGGTACCCGGTCATCGGCGCGGATCCGGCGCCGCGGCGACTCGGGTATCCGGCGCGGGGTCTGTACCTCCTGCTCCAGATGCCGCCGAGCTCGTTCCTGGCGATGGCCCTGCTGTTCGCAGAGGCGCCCCTGTACCACCACTACGCGACCGAGGGCTCGCCCTATGGGATCGATCCGCTGATCGATCAGCAGGCGGCGGCCTCCGTGATGTGGATCTCGAGCGATGTGATCTTCATCGGCGCGATCCTCGTCGTCGTCGCGGCCTGGATGCGGGCCGAGGAGCGACAGGCCGCGGCCACGGATCGACGAGCCGATGCGGCGCGGGCCGCGCTCGAGGAGCGAGCGGACAGGCTGGCGGCCGCCCGCGGGATCCCGGTCAGGCCGCGGCCCACACCGGTCGCCGCCGCGAGCGCGACCGCGAGCGCCACGGCGACCGGGGCTCAGGCGCCGGCGCCGTCACCGGGCGGCGGCGAGGCGAGCAGCTCCCGGTAGCGAGCCGGGTCGACGTTCCCGCCCGACACGATCGCGACCACGGCGCCGTCCGGGGGAACGCCGAGCAGTCCGGCCTCGCGCGCCCGGTAGCGGGTCACGGCCGGCGCGAGCGCGCCGGACGGCTCGACCACCAGGCGGGCCTCCTCGGCCAGCAGCCGGAGCGCCGCCGCGATCTCCACCTCGGACACGGTCACGGCGGCGTCGAGCAGGCGCGAGAGGTGCTCGAACGGGCGCCGGCCGATGGCCTGCGAGCGCGTCCCGTCGGCGATGGTCCGGCTGGTCCTTGCCGCGTCCCAGCGGACGATCCGGCCCTGATGCAGGCTCTCGCCCGCATCCGCGGCCAGCTCCGGCTCGACTCCGATGACCAGGGCCTCCGGCCGGAGCGCCTTGACCGCGACCGCGACGCCGCTCGACAGGCCGCCGCCTCCGATCGGGACGAGCACGGCGGCGAGATTCGGCACGTCCTGGGCGATCTCGAGCCCAACCGTGCCCTGGCCCGCGATGATCCGGTCGTCGTCATAGGGCGGCACGGGCACGAGGTCGCGCTCCGCCTCGAGTCGCTTCGCCATCTCCTCGCGCTCGATGCTGGCCGGGCCGACGGTGACGATCTCGGCGCCGTCGGCCTCGACTCGAGCGCGCTTGACCGCCGGCGCGTCGCTCGGCATGACGATCACGGCGTGCACGCCCGCGAGCCGCGCCGCCCGTGCGACGCCCTGGGCATGGTTGCCGGACGAGTGGGTCACGACCCCTCGCGCCCGCTCCTCGGGGGTGAGCTGGGCGATCGCGTTCGAGGCGCCGCGGATCTTGAACGCGCCGATCGGCTGGAGCGACTCGACCTTCAAGAGGACGGGCGCCCCGGACGGAAGCGTCCCGAACGGCACGAGCGGCGTGCGCAGGGCAATGCCGCGGAGTCGCTCTGCCGCCTGGCGGATGGCCTCGATGCCGACGAGGGGCGGATCGGCCGGCAGGCTCGGGCGACGGATCGCCCCGGCGGCGGCCGCCGTGGGCTCGGTCATCGGACGCTCATCGCGCCATCACCGAGGGCTCCGCGCGCAGTCGATGCAGAGCTGCACCCAGGGAATGGCCTCGAGGCGGGCCGCGGCAATGGCGCCGCCGCAGCGGTGACAGACCCCGTAGCTGCCGGCATCCAGGCTGGCGAGCGCGGCGTCGACCTGGGCGAGCTGCGCCCTGGCATGGTCGCGGAGGGCGAGGTCGCGCTGCTGCTCGAAGACGTGGGTCGCCGCCGCGGCCTGCGAGCCGTACGTCATCTGGCCGGGTCCTTCGATGGGCTCGCCGAGTTCCTCGAGCAGTCGGGCCCGCTCCGCCACGAGCTCGCGGCGCTGCGCCTCGAGGTCGAGACCGCCATCCATGGCAGGATGCTACTCAACCAGGAGGACTGCGAGATGGCCGAGCTTCAGACAGATCCGGTGTGCGGCATGCAGGTCGATCCCGAGGCCAAGCCCGAGCTGCGGCTCGAGTACGAGGGCAAGACCTATCACTTCTGCAGCAAGGGCTGCCTGTTCGAGTTCCGCGACGACCCGAAGACCTACCTCGATCCGGCGTACGTCCCCGAGGGGATGTAGCCCGCCCCTCCTCGACCGGACCGATCAGGTCCGGCTGCCGCCGACGCCCGTGCTGCCGGACAGGCGCGACGCGAGGTAGACCGGCGCGGCCGAGAGCACGATCAGGGCGACCGCCACGACGTTGACGATCGGCCGCTGGTTCGGCCGGGCGAGGTTCGACAGGATCCAGATCGGGAGCGTCTGCTCGGTCCCGGCCGTGAAGGTCGTGACGATGATCTCGTCGAACGACAGCGCGAACGCCAGCAAACCCCCGGCGATCAGCGCCGAGCGGATCACGGGCAGGGTCACGTGGCGGAAGGTCTGCCAGGCGTCAGCGCCGAGGTCCATGGACGCCTCCTCGATCGTCCGCGAGGATCGCCGCAGCCGGGCGATGACGTTGTTGTAGACGACCACGATGCAGAAGGTCGCGTGGCCGATGATGATCGTCAGGGTCGTGAACCCGATCCCGGTCGCGTTGATCGAGGAGTTCAGGGCCATCCCGGTCACGATGCCCGGCAGCGCGATCGGCAGGACCAGCGCGAACGACACGGTCTCCCGCCCGAAGAACCGGTAGCGCTGCACGGCGAACGCGGCCAGCGAGCCGAGGACGAGCGCGACGAGCGTGGCGCCGGCGCCGACCTCCAGTGACAACAGGAGCGCGCCCCGGACGGATTCGTTGTCGAGTGCCGCCGAGAACCATTCCGTGCTGAACGACTGGATCGGCCAGGCCTGGACCCGCTGGGCGTTGAACGCGTACAGCACGATCACGCCGATCGGGATGTACAGGAACGCGAAGCCCAGGAGCGTCGCGATCCGGAGGGCCCAGCGGCCGGTCATCGGCCGGCTGCCGCCGACGAAGCGCTCACAGGGCGTCGAAGGCGCCGAGCCGGCGAGCGGCGAGCAGGTAGATCGCCATGATCACGACCGGCACGACCGCGAAGGCCGCCGCGAACGGGATGTTCCCGGCCACGCCCTGGCTGTCGTAGATCACGTTCCCCAGGAACTGCGAGTTGCCGATGTACTTCGGGGTGATGTAGTCGCCGAGCGTCAGCGAGAACGTGAAGATCGAGCCGGCGACCACGGCCGGGAAGGCGAGCGGCAGGATCACCCGGCGGAACGTGGTGAAGGGCGCGGCGCCGAGATCCTCGGAGGCGCTGATCAACGAGTTGGGGATTCGCTCCAGGCCGGCGAAGATCGGCAGGATCATGTACGGCAGCCAGAGGTAGCTGAAGACGATCCACATCGAGACGTCGGAGAAGCCCGGGCTCAGGTTCGGCAGCCCGACCAGCCCGAACGCCCAGTCGAACAGGCCACCGGGCGAGAGGATCGCCCGCCAGGCGTAGACCCGGACGAGGTAGCTCGACCACAGCGGCAGCAGCACCGCCATGAGCAGGAGCGCCCGGGTCCGGCCGCCGGCCACCCGGGCCATGTAGTACGCGATCGGGAAGGCGATGGTCGCGTCGGTGACGGTGACGAGCGCCGCGATCCCGAGCGTCCGGAGGGCGATCGTCCCGTAGACCGGGTCGGTCGCGAGCGTGACGAAGTTCTGGAGCGTGAACGACCGCACGATGGACGAGGTCGTCGGGTCGAGGAACCAGAACGCGCTGACGAGCAGGACCGCCAGCGAGCCGAGGTAGAGGACCGCGAACCAGCCCGTCGGGGCCGCGAGGAGCAGGCCGAGCTGGAGTCGCGGGTGGCGGTAGAGCGAGGCGAGGAGGCGCCGCCCCGGCGACGGCCGGGGCGGCGCCTCGATCGAGGTCGCGGTCAGGGGATCAGCCCTTGATCTCGGTCCACTTCTGGGTCCAGACCGAGTAGTCGATGCAGGTCGACCCTCGGGCGTCGCCGCAGTTCGCGATCGGCGTCTTCCAGAACGCGATCGAGCCGTAGTAGCTCTGATCGGTCACGTGGTAGGCGTCGCAGAAGTGGGGGATGGCGTACGGGCCGACGCCCTTGTCGAGGATCGGGCACGCCTGGGGATTGGCCGGGGACTCGCCGAACGACTCGGCGACCTCGGCCTGGACCTGGGGCGTGAGCATCCAGCCCATCCACATCAGCATGCAGTTGGGATGCTGCGCGTGGGACGACATCATCCAGGTGTCGGCCCAGCCGGTCATGCCCTCGGTCGGCACGACCTGGGCGACCGGCACGCCGGAGCCCTGGAGCGTGTTGACCTGGTACGGCCAGGTCGTTCCGACCACGTCGACCTTGTTCGTGAAGTTGTCGATCTCCTTGTTGAAGTCGGACCAGTAGTCGCCGACGCTCGGGCGCTGCTGCTTGAGCAGGTTGACCGCCGCGTCGAACTGGTCCTGCGTCAGCTCGTAGGGATCG